>NZ_JBEXVE010000014.1:0-211243 GCF_040629205.1 Streptomyces sp. NPDC005962
TTTCTTGTCATATCACGACCAGCTACACCCCCCGGCCGGCCGCGACCCGGTCGCGGCCCCGCCCCCCCGCGGGGGGGGGGGGGCCCGCCCCCCCCCCCCCCCGACCCGGCGTCGCCGCGTTCGCATGCTCCTGGACGTGAATGGCTGACGTCTCCTGCGGTCCGTGCACGTTATGAACGGAACTCCCCGCTCAATGGTGTTGAGCGAACAGGCGTCCATAACATCGCAACGCCTGGCGCGAGGGAGCGCCACTTAAGGTCAGGAGCGTTGCTTTGAACAGCTCGGATCGGAACGCACCGTCCCCTCTGCGAAGCCTGGCGCGTGTGCGGCGCAGCGTGGCATCGGCCGTCGGTATCGCGGGCATCGTCGCGGGGACCCTGAGCTATGCCGGCCCGGTCCAGGCGGCCCAGGCGCGCCCCGCACCGGTCCCGTGCCCGGCGAGCGTGGGCGACAGGGCCACGTGCTACAGCGGCCAGGACAGCAACGGGGCGTACTACGCGATCGCCGTTCCCAAGAAGTGGAACGGATCGCTGGTCGTCCACGCTCACGGCGGTCCCGACCTGGGCGACGGGTCCGATCCCGAGCGGAGCGTCAGCGACCTGGACCGCTGGTCGGTGATGGTGTCCGAGGGCTATGCCTGGGCGGGGTCGTCCTACCGGCGGGGTGGCTACGGAACGCGCATGGCGGCTGCCGACACGGAGAATCTGCGCCGTCTGTTCGTGGATGACTTCGGCAAGCCCGAACGGACCTACGTACACGGCCAGTCCTGGGGCGGAAACGTCGCTGCCAAGGTGGTGGAGACGTACGGGAAGGAGAGCAACGGTCCCTACGACGGCGCCCTCCTCACCAGCGGTGTCCTGGGCGGCGGCTCCCGGGGCTATGACTACCGCGTCGATCTGAGGGTGGTCTACCAGTACTACTGCCGGAACCTGCCACGCCCCAGTGAGCCTCAGTACCCGCTGTGGCAGGGGCTGCGTCCCGGGTCGACCCTGACGACGACCGGGCTGCGCGCCCGCCTGCAGGAGTGCACCGGCTTCGCCTCCGCCCCTCAGGAACGCACCGCGCCGCAGCAGCGCAACCTCGATGACATCCTCGCCGTCACCCGCATTCCGGAGCGGACACTGGAGTCCCACCTGCGCTTCTCGGTGTTCACCTTCCGCGACATCGTGCACAGCCGGCTCGGCGACCGTAATCCCTTCGGCAACCGGGGCGTGTGGTACTCCGGTTCACACGACGACACCGCACTGAACGCGGGCGTCGAGCGTTTCTCCGCCACCCCCGACGCCCGGCGTGACCTCTCCTACGACAGCGACCTCACCGGGAGCGTTTCCCTCCCGGTGCTGACGATGCACGCCATCGACGACCCCACGGCGTTCGTCGAGCACGAGGCGGCGTACCGGGCGACCGTCGATGGCGCGCATCGCGGGAAGAACCTCGTGCAGACGTTCACCAAGGAGCGTGAACACAGCGAGCTGAGCAATGCGGAGTACGCCGATTCCATCGCCGCGCTGGACTCCTGGGTGCGCACAGGAAGCAAGCCCACACCGCGGTCCGTCGCATCCTCCTGCGCCACGTTCGACCGCGTCTATGGCACCGGGTGTTTCTACGACTCCGGCTTCCACCCCAAGCCCTACGCCTCTCATGTCCGGCCCCGGCCGGGAGGGCTGACCTGGCCGGTCATGACGTCCGCTCAGGAGAGGGCCTGGAGCCGGATCGACGGCGTGGGCATCGCCCCCTGAACACGGCGGCCACCCTCAGCGCTCCGGGACGGTGGGTGGCCGGGCCTCGGTGACCGTGGCGGAGCGGTGTGCGGATGTCGGGAGGGTGAGGGTCACCGAGAAGGCGCCGCCGTCGGCGGTGCTGTGGTCCAGGGTGCCGCTCATCGCCTCCGCGAGGTCGCGGGAGAGCCGCAGTGGCAGGCTGTCGGCCCGGGCGCCGGGCGGTCCCAGGGCGGTGCCGTCCGAGATGCGGACGTGCAGGCGGTCCGACTGGGCTTCGGCGGTGAGGGTCGGCGGTTCGCCGACCGGGCTGTGGCGCAGCGCGTCGGCGCCGAGCGCGGTGAGGATGCGGGTGAGGAGGGCGGCGTCGGCGATGACGTACGGCAGTTCTTCCGGCAGGCGCAAGGTGATGGCGCGCCCGCCGGTGCCGAGGTCGTCGAGGGCCGCGGTCAGCGCGTCGTCGAGGGCGACCGGGCGCAGGTAGAGGTCCAGGGCTCCGGCGTGCAGGCGGCTGAAATCGTCGAGGTCGGCGAGGAGCTGGGTGGCGCGGCGCACCGCCATGCGGGCTGTCGCGAGGCGCCGGGACCCGTTGGGCGGCATGGGAGGCAGGTCTGTGAGCGCGTCTTCGACCGTACGCAGTGGCGCCCGCAGATCGTGGCTCGCGGTGAGGAGCAGGGAGGCGCGGGTGCGTTCGGCGGCGACGAGGGTGTCGGTTTCGGCGGCGTGCCGGGTGAGTTCGCCGTGGGTGTGTGCGATGCCGATCTGTGCGGCGCACGCGGCGAGGATGCGCTGGTCGTCGTCGCTGAGCCGGTGGCCGCGGGCGGCCAGGGTGAGACGGTCGCCGAGGGGGGCCTCCACGTCGCCCTCGTGGGGGTGCTCGGGTGGACGTTCGCCGGTGCTGGCGATGATGTACCAGCGTGGTTCGGGGGCGTGGTCCGGCTCGTGTTCCAGCAGGCTGACGGAGGTCAGGGAGAAGTTCTCGCGTACCTGTTCGAGGAGGGTCGGCAGGTCCTGGCCGCGCATCATGGCAGCCGCCAGCCGGCTCAGTATCCGGGCTTCGGAGGTGGCCCGCCGGGCCTGACCGGTACGGCGGGCCGCGGCGCCGGCCAGGGTGCCGACCAGCCATGCGACGGCGAGGAAGACGGCCAGCGCGACGACGTCGATGGTCTGCACGACGGCCAGTGAACGCAGGGGCTGCGTGAAGTAGTAGTCGGCGAGGAGCCCCGCCGCGGCGGCGGTGACCAGCGCGGGCAGGGTTCCGCCGACGAGGGCGGTCATCACGACGGCGAGCATGTAGATCACCAGGGCGCCGGGGAGGCCCACCTGGTCACGCAGGGCGATCAGGAGCAGCGTCAGCAGGGGCAGCAGCACCGCGGCTCCGGCCACCGCGGACCACAGCCGCGCCTGGCCTGTGCCACGGGCCGGCTGCGGCAGCCGGAGGGTGGGGCCCTTCGCCGCCTGTTCATGGGTGACGATGTGCACGTCGATGGGCCCGGACCGGTGGATGGTCCGCTGCCCCACGCCCGCCCGCAGGAAGAGGGAGAACCGGCCGCGCCTGCTGGCGCCCAGCACGATCTGGGTGACGTTCTCGTCCTCGGCGAACCGCAGCAGCGCCTTGGGGATGTCCTCCCCGATCGTCTGGTGGTAGCTGCCGCCCAGCGACTCCACGAGGGCTCGCTGTCCGGTCATGACGGCCGGGCTGGCCGGTGGGGCGAGCCCGTCGCCGGGGATGACGTGCAGGGCCAGCAGCTCGCTGCCCGGTGTGCGTGCGGTGATGCGGGCGGCGCGGCGGATCAGCGTCTCGCCCTCGGGGCCGCCGGTGAGGCCGACCATGATGCGTTCCCGGGTCTCCCAGGGGGCGGTGATGCCGTGCTCGGCGCGGTAGCGCTGAAGCCCCTCCTCGACGCGGTCGGCGAGCCACAGCAGGGCCAGCTCACGCAGCGCGGTCAGATTGCCGAGCCGGAAGTAGTGGGTGAGGGCGCCCTCGACGCGGTCCTGCGGATAGACGTCGCCGTGCACCAGGCGGCGGCGCAGTGTCTCGGGCAGCAGGTCGACCAGTTCGATCTGGTCGGCGCGGCGTGCGACCTCATCGGGCAGGGTCTCGTGCTGGGTGACGCCGGTGATCTGCCGCACGACGTCGTTCAGCGACTCCAGGTGCTGGATGTTGAGCGTGGTGACGACGTCGATCCCGGCGTCGAGGAGTTCGTTCACGTCTTGCCAGCGCTTGGTGTTGCGCGACCCCGGGATGTTGGTGTGGGCCAGCTCGTCGACGAGGGCGATCTGAGGATGGCGGACCAGAACGGCGTCGAGGTCCATCTCGGGGAAGGACGCTCCGCGGTGGACCAGGGTGTGCCGGGGGACGGTCTCCAGCCCTTCGGCCAGGGCCGCGGTCAGCCGTCGCCCGTGCGCCTCGACCAGGCCGATCACCACGTCGGCGCCCTGTGTGCGCAGCCGCTGCCCCTCCTGCAGCATGACGTAGGTCTTCCCGACCCCGGGCGCCGCCCCGAGGTGGATTCGCAGCCGTCCACGTGCCATCGACGGCCTCCTCTGCGCACACTGCCCCGAGCATGCCGATCTCGCCTTTCGCCCTTCCATGGTGCGCCCCGCGGCGCGGAACGGGCGGCCGGACGGCGGCAGTGCCAGGGGCGGCGTCAATACTTGCCGTCCTCACGTCAGCGTCGTGTCAGGGACGGGGCTTCCTGCACCTCCTGGAGGAACGACATGACCGGTCGTCTGTACGGAGACGACCCCGAGCCCGAAGAACCCTTCCCGGCCGGGCGAACGCTGTACGTTCCCGTACACCGCGTGGCGGCCGTACCGCCGTGGGCTTTTCCACCCTCCGTCGGCTGATCGCTGCCCTCGGCGCCCGGCGGACGGCGGAAGCCGCGGCCCTTCCCGCAGACCACCGGCTCGACGTGCGCTCGGCCGGAGAATCCCCGGCCCGCGCTGTACGGAGTGCGCTACGCACCCCGTCTCGTCGGCCGCCGCTCCACGGCGCAGCTCAGCTCCGCCACGGTGGCCGGACGTCACTGCGAGGCCGGGGACGTGCTGGCGGGCGAGGCGGAGCCGCCCGGCGACATCCGCCGCCGCGACGTGGGGCTGTAGCCGCCCAGTGCCCTGCCCCCGCGGAGGGGCGCGTGAGCGCCCGCCCCTCCGCGGGGAGTCCGTGGCGTGCGGCGGAGAGAGCGGGGAGGGCGGAACGCGGTGTCCCCACGGGGACCGACGCGCACTCAGGTTGCGGTGCCGGGCACCGCGAACGCGCCGGACCGCGGTGTCAGCGGCGACGGTGCTGGTCATCGCGCTGATACCCCGCACCGCTGAGCGGCCGTTCCGCGGCTCTCTCCGCCGCGAGATCTCACTGTGGCACCGCGTCGGCCCCCGGGCCATGGCCGTTGTCGCGCTCCTGACGCCGCGCCGCCGGGGATTGACGTGGTCCTGACGGGGACCTGGGAGCGGCGTCAGAGGGGCGTCAAAACCACGGCGTGCGGTGCCAGGAATCCGATAAGGAGGCTCGGCCCCGCCCGGTGCACGGCCTGAAGCTGAGGACTCCGATGTGTTCCACCTGGAGGCGCGACGACATGACGAAGGTATTCCGTGGCGAGGACCCGGCCGCGGCCACGACCGGGGCCGATGAGGAGCCGCCTGATACCGGCGTACGCCCCGACGGCCCCGGCGAGCGGCACAAGCTCACCGCCACCCAGGGCCTGGCGGCGCTGTCGCTGGACGCGATGGCGTCCGTGGCGTACGGCCCGGAGGCCATCGTCCTGGTGCTGGCCGCAGCGGGGGCGCGCGGGCTCGGGTTCACGCTGCCGGTCACGCTCGCCATCGCCGGGCTGCTGGCGGTGCTGGTCGCCTCCTACCGGCAGGTCATCGCCGCCTTCCCGAACGGCGGCGGGGCGTACGCGGTGGCCAAGGCGCATCTGGGCAGACGGCCCGCGCTGGTGGCGGCCGCGTCGCTGGTCCTGGACTACGTCCTGAACGTGGCCGTGTCCGTGACCGCCGGAGTCGCCGCGCTCACCTCGGCCTTCCCGGCCCTGTACGCGGACCGGGTAGGGATCTGCCTGGCCGTGCTCGCACTGGTGACGGCCGTCAACCTGCGCGGCATCGTGGAGTCGGCTCGTGTGTTCATCGTCCCCACCGTGATCTTCGTGGGCTCCATCCTCACCATCATCGCCGTGGGTCTGTTCCGCTCCGCGCCGCTCAGCACCGCCACCGCCGACGGACATGCCACCGCACTTGGCCACAGCGCGACCACGGTCGGGGCGCTGCTCCTGCTGAAGGCGTTCGCGTCCGGCTGCTCGGCGCTGACCGGGGTCGAGGCCGTCGCCAACGCCGTACCGTCCTTCCGCGCCCCCGCCGCACGCCGCGCCCAGCGCACCGAGGTCGCCCTCGGCGCGCTGCTGGGCGTCATGCTGATCGGGCTGTCGGTGCTGATCGGCCGCTTCCATCTCCAGCCGGTCGAGGGCGTGACCGTCCTGGCCCAGCTCGCCGACGCTTCCCTCGGCCACAACTGGGCCTTCTACGTCGTGCAGTTCGCGACCATGGTGCTGCTCGCCCTGGCCGCCAACACCTCGTTCGGTGGGCTGCCCGTCCTGATGAGCCTGCTCGCCCGAGACAACCACCTGCCGCATGTCTTCGCTCTGAAGGCCGACCGCCAGGTACACCGTCATGGCGTGCTCGCCCTGGCCGCAGCCTCCGCCGTCCTGCTGATCGCGTCCGGCGGGGACACCAACACCCTCGTACCGCTCTTCGCCATCGGGGTCTTCGTCGGTTTCACCCTGTGCCAGACCGGCATGGTCCGCCACTGGCGCGAGCAGCGCACCCCCGGCTGGCAGGGCAAGGCCGTACTGAACGGCTTCGGCGCCCTGCTCAGCGGCGTCGCAGCGATCGTCGTCACCGCCACCAAGTTCACCGAGGGCGCCTGGCTCATCGTCATCGCCCTGCCGCTGCTCGTCCTCGTCTTCGGACGTATCCATCGCGCGTACGACCGGATCGGCCAGGCCCTGGAACTCGGCCGCATCCCCGACGCACCGCATCCCGGCCACTCGCTGGTCGTCGTCCCGGTCGCCGGGCTGTCCCGGCTCACCCGCGAGGCGCTGGGCGCCGCCGCCTCCCTCGGCGACCAGATCCACGCCGTCACCGTCGTCCATCCCGATCCGGAGGACCGGCGGGCCGCCGAAACGCTGCGCCGCGACTGGGAACTGTGGAACCCCGGCACCGACCTGATCGACGTACCCTCCACCAGCCGCTCGCTGGGCCGCCCGCTCGCCGCGTACGTACGCGAGCTGACCGCCCGGCACCCCGAGTCCCGGATCACCGTCCTCATCCCCGAAACCGAGCCCGCCCACCTGTGGCAGCGGCTCCTCCAGAACCAGCGAGGCGCCGTTGTCGCGCACGCGGTGCGCCGCGACACCGACGCGGTGATCTGCCGCCTGCGCTTCCGGCTGCCGATGATCTGACGACGTCCGCCGCTCAGGGTCTCGCCAAGCCCGGCCTCCTCGTGCTGGGCGTGGGCGTCGGTGAGCTGGTGTCCGGTGCTGCTGAGGATGACGCCGGTGACCACCACCGCGGTGACTCCCGAGGTGTGTGACCAGGGGGATCACCGTCTCCAGCACCGGATCGCGCGTGCGGCGGCGGATCAGGACCACGATGCTGGCGACCGAGATCGCCAGGCGGAACAGCACCAGCGAGGTCGCGTCGTTGAACAGGCTCTCGGCCTGTACGAGTGTCCGCACGCGCGGCGGCAGCGCGAGCCGCCGTCCCAGCGCGGTGACCGCGACCGGATCAGTGCTGGCCAGCACGGCGCCCAGAACGAAGGCCATGGCCAGCGGCAGCGGGGCGACGGCCGCAACTCCCGCCAGGACAGCTCCTCGGCGGAGGCGTACAGCAGCGGGGGCCCGATCGTCTACGGGACGCATTCGTCCCGTGCCGACCAGACTTCCCGGCGCACCTCTTTCACTCTATCGGCCCGATTCGCGTCAAGGCGTCGTCAACGTCTTCGTCCGACACGTCAGGGCCGCGCTAACAAGGGTCGTCGGCGGCCGTGTACCGCGCTTCGCTACGAAGGCCGGTCATGTGCCGACACCGCCCGCTCCAACGGGAGCGGGGACGTTCGTACGACTCGACGGGGTCCCGTTATGTCAGACGTGGTCTTCATCGTGGTGACCATCGCCACGTTCGCCCTCATCGGCCTGGCGGCCAAGGGGGTGGAACGGCTGTGAGCGTGGACAACGTCGTCGGACTCATCGTCGCCGTGGCCCTTCTGGGCTATCTGGTTCTGGCGCTGATTTTCCCGGAGAAGTTCTAGTGAACGACACTCTCGCGGGCTGGCTCCAGGTCCTTGCCTTGGTCGGCGCGCTGGCGCTGTCCTACCGCCCCCTGGGCGACTACATCGCCCACGTCCTCACCACGCCCAAGCACCTGCGCGCCGAGCGGCTGATCTACCGGCTGGGCGGGGTGGACGGCAACGCCGACCAGCGGTGGCCGGCGTATCTGCGCAGCGTGCTCGCGTTCGCCGTGGTGTCGGTCCTCTTCCTGTACGGATTCCTGCGGCTGCAGAACCATCTGCTGCTGTCGATCGGCATGAAGCCAGTGTCGCCGGACCAGTCCTTCAACACGGCGGCGTCCTTCGTCACCAACACCAACTGGCAGTCGTACTCGGGCGAGGCGACGATGGGCCATCTGGTGCAGATGGCCGGTCTCGCCGTGCAGAACTTCGTCTCCGCGGCGGTGGGCATCGCGGTCGTCGCCGCGCTGATCCGTGGCTTCACGCGCAAGAAGACCGACCGGGTCGGCAACTTCTGGGTGGACCTCACCCGCATCGTGCTGCGGGTGCTGCTGCCGATCGCGTTCGTCTTCGCGATCGTGCTCGTGGCGGGCGGTGTGATCCAGAACTTCCACGGCATCGAGTCGATCTCGACCATCGCCGGGGACCACCAGAGCCTCACCGGAGGCCCGGTGGCGTCCCAGGAGGTCATCAAGGAGTTGGGCACCAACGGTGGTGGCTTCTACAACGCCAACTCCGCCCACCCCTTCGAGAACCCCAACGCCTTCACCAACTGGCTGGAGATCTACCTGCTGCTGGTGATCGCGTTCGCGCTGCCGCGCACCTTCGGCCGGATGGTCGGGGACAACCGCCAGGGCTACGCGATCGTCGCCGTCATGGCCCTGATCTGGGCAGCATCGGTCGCCGTCGTGACGGTCAACGAACTCCACAGCGTCAGCAGCCAGGCAGGCCACGCGGCGGGCGGGATGATGGAGGGCAAGGAGCAGCGGTTCGGCATCTGGGCCTCGGCCCTGTTCGCCGTGTCCACCACGCTCACCTCCACCGGCGCGGTGAACTCATTCCACGATTCGTTCTCGCCGTTCGGCGGCGGTATGACGATCTTCAACATGATGCTGGGCGAGATCGCGCCCGGCGGCACCGGCTCCGGCCTGTACGGCATTCTCATCCTGGCGATCATCGCGGTCTTCGTGGCCGGGCTCATGGTCGGGCGTACGCCCGAGTACCTGGGGAAGAAGCTCGGCGGCCGGGAGATGAAGTTCGCCTCCCTGTACATCCTCACCACGCCCGCCGTCGTGCTGGCCGGTGCGGGTCTTGCGATGGCGCTGCCCGGTGAGCGCGCCGGGATGCTGAACAGCGGTCCGCACGGCTTCTCCGAGGTGCTGTACGCCTTCACCTCGGCCGCCAACAACAACGGCTCCGCGTTCGCCGGGCTGAGCGTGAACACCGAGTGGTACAACACCGCGCTCGGGATCGCCATGATCCTGGGCCGTTTCCTGCCGATGGTGTTCGTGCTGGCGTTGGCCGGTTCGCTCGCCAAGCAGGCGCCGGTGCCGGTCACGGCCGGGACGCTGCCCACGCACCGGCCTCAGTTCGTCGGTCTTCTGACCGCCGTGGTCGTCATCGTCGTCGGTCTCACGTACTTCCCCGCGCTGTCGCTGGGGCCGCTCGCGGAAGGTCTTCAGTGATGTCCTCCACCACCCTCGACCCCCGGGGCGTGCCCGGGGACGACCCGAACACCTCGCATCGCGTCTCCGGCGGGCTGCTGGATCCCAAGCAGCTCTGGGTGTCCCTGCCCGACGCGGTCAAAAAGCTCGATCCCCGGACCATGGTCAAGAACCCGGTCATGTTCGTCGTGGAGGTCGGCGCGGTCCTCACCACCCTCTCGGCGATCAAGGACCCGAGCGTCTTCGCCTGGGTGATCACCGTGTGGCTGTGGCTGACCGCGGTCTTCGCCAACCTCTCCGAGGCCGTGGCCGAGGGCCGTGGCAAGGCGCAGGCCGACACGCTGCGCAAGGCCAAGACCGAGACGGTCGCGCGCCGTCTGACGCAGGGGGCCGAGGAGCAGGTGCCGGGCACCATGCTCCGCGTCGGCGATCTGGTGGTCTGCGAGGCGGGGGACATCATCCCGGGCGACGGTGATGTCGTCGAGGGTGTGGCGTCGGTCGACGAGTCGGCCATCACCGGGGAATCGGCGCCGGTCATCCGCGAGTCCGGTGGTGACCGGTCGGCGGTGACCGGCGGTACGAAGGTGCTCTCGGACCGGATCGTCGTAAAGATCACCTCCAAGCCGGGGGAGACCTTCATCGACCGGATGATCGCCCTGGTCGAGGGCGCCGCCCGGCAGAAGACACCGAACGAGATCGCGTTGAACATCCTCCTGGCGTCGCTGACCATCGTCTTCCTGCTGGCGGTCGTCACGCTTCAGCCGTTCGCGATCTACGCGGGCGCCGAGCAGACCATCGTCGTCCTGGTCGCCCTCGTGGTCGCGCTCATCCCGACGACCATCGGGGCGCTGCTGTCCGCGATCGGCATCGCGGGCATGGACCGGCTCGTGCAGCGCAATGTCCTGGCGATGTCGGGGCGGGCGGTCGAGGCCGCGGGAGACGTCAACACCCTGCTGCTGGACAAGACCGGCACCATCACCTTCGGCAACCGTCAGGCCGCCGAGTTCCTGCCGGTCGGCGGGGTGGACGTCGATGAGCTCGCGGACGCCGCCCAGTTGTCGTCGCTGGCCGACGAGACCCCCGAGGGCCGCTCCGTCGTCGTCCTGGCGAAGGAGGAGTATGGGCTGCGGGCCCGGGACGAGGGCGAGCTGGGACACGCCGAGTTCGTGCCGTTCACCGCCCAGACCCGGATGAGCGGGGTGAACATCGACGGCTGGGAGGTCCGCAAGGGCGCCGCGACGGCGGTCGCCACCTGGGTGACCGAACACGGCGGGCAGTCGGACACCGAGGTCCAGTCGGTCGTGGACCGGATTTCGGAGGCGGGCGGCACCCCGCTCGTGGTCGCCGAGCGCAAGAACGCATCGGCTCGGGTGCTGGGCGTGATCCACCTCAAGGACGTCGTCAAGCACGGGATGCGGGAGCGGTTCGACGAGCTGCGCCGGATGGGCATCAAGACCGTGATGATCACGGGTGACAACCCGCTGACCGCCCGGGCCATCGCCGATGAGGCGGGGGTGGACGACTTCCTGGCGGAGGCCACGCCCGAGGACAAGATGGCGCTCATCAAGCGCGAGCAGGCGGGCGGCAAGCTGGTGGCGATGACCGGCGACGGCACGAACGACGCCCCGGCGCTCGCCCAGGCCGATGTCGGCGTGGCCATGAACACCGGCACCTCGGCCGCCAAGGAGGCCGGGAACATGGTCGACCTGGACTCCAACCCGACCAAGCTCATCGAGATCGTGGAGATCGGCAAACAGCTGCTGATCACCCGTGGCGCGCTGACCACCTTCTCGATCGCCAACGATGTCGCGAAGTACTTCGCGATCATCCCGGCCATGTTCACCGCCGCCTATCCGGGCCTGGACAAGCTCAACATCATGCAGCTGCACAGCCCGACCTCGGCCATCGCCTCGGCGATCGTGTTCAACGCGCTGATCATCGTCGCGCTGATCCCGCTCGCCCTGCGCGGGGTGCGCTACCGGCCCTCCTCGGCCGCGGCCCTGCTGAGCCGCAACATCTGGATCTACGGTCTCGGCGGGCTCGTCCTGCCGTTCATCGGCATCAAACTGATCGACCTGGTCGTCCAGTTCATCCCCGGACTCCGCTGACCCACGACACCGAAGAAGGCCCTCATCATGCCCAGCCACCTTCCCCCCGTGGTCCGGAGCCATCTGTCGGCGCTGCGGATGCTGCTCGTGTTCACCGCGCTTACCGGGGTCATCTATCCGCTCGCCGTCACCGGCGTGGCGCAGGCGGCGTTCTCGGACCAGGCGAACGGCTCGAAGATCGAGCGGCACGGCAAAACCGTCGGCTCCAGCCTGCTCGGCCAGAACTTCAACCTGCCCAAGAAGCACCCCGACGACCCGAACGAGGCGCCCAGGCCCGACCCGAAGTGGTTCCAGCCGCGCCCGTCCGCCGGCGGCTACGACCCGCTGGCCTCCGGCGCGTCCAACCTCGGCCCGAACGACAAGAGCCTCGTCAAGACGGTCAAGGAGCGGCGCGGCGCGGTCGCGAAGTTCGACGGCGTCAAGCCCGAGGACGTACCCGTCGACGCCGTCACCGCCTCCGGTTCCGGGCTCGACCCGCACATCTCCAAGGCGTACGCGTACGAGCAGGTCAACCGCGTCGCCAAGGCCCGCGGCCTGACGGCGGCGACGGTTCGCCACCTGGTCGCCGACCACGTCCAGGGCCGTGTTGTCGGCTTCCTGGGTGCGGAACGCGTGAACGTCGTCGAACTCAACGCCGCACTGGCCGACCGCTCGTGACGTCGAACAGCCCCGCCGGAATGCCGGGCAGACGGCCCGGCACGCTGAAGGTGTTTCTCGGGGCCGCGCCCGGGGTCGGCAAGACCTACCGGATGCTGGACGAAGGGCGGCGCCGGGCCCGCCGGGGCATGGACGTGGTGGTGGGCTTCGTCGAATGCCACAAGCGCCGGTACACCGAGGAGATGCTCGACGGCTTGGAGACCGTTCCCCGGGCCGCACGCGAATACCGCGGCACCACCTTCACCGACATGGACGTCGACGCGATCCTGGCCCGCGCACCGCGGGTGGCGCTCATCGACGAACTCGCCCACACCAACGTCCCCGGCGGCCGCAACACCAAGCGGTGGCGGGACATCGAGGAACTGCTCAAGGCCGGGATCGACGTCGTCACCACCGTCAACATCCAGCACCTCGAATCGCTCAACGACGTCGTGGAGAAGATCACCGGCGTACCGCAGCGCGAGACCGTGCCGGACGAGATCGTGCGCCGCGCCGACCAGATCGAGCTGGTCGACATGGCCGGTGAAGCGCTGCGCCGCCGCATGGCGCACGGAAACATCTACGCACCCGAGAAGGTGGACGCCGCGCTGGCCAACTACTTCCGCCTCGGCAACCTCACCGCCCTGCGCGAGCTGGCGCTGCTGTGGGTCGCGGGGCGGGTGGACGAGGCCCTGCAGAAGTACCGCTTCGAGCACGGGATAGGGGGCGTGTGGGAAACCCGCGAGCGGGTGGTCGTCGCCGTCACCGGCGGTCCGGAGGGCGAGACGCTGATCCGCCGCGCCGCCCGGATCGTCGACCGCTCGGCCGGCGGCGACCTGCTGGCCGTCCACATCGCCCGCAGCGACGGCCTGATGGACGCCTCCCCGGCAGCACTCACCAAGCAGCGGGAACTCGTGGAGTCCCTGGGCGGCAGCTTCCACTCCGTCGTCGGCGACCACATCCCCACCGCACTGCTGGACTTCGCCCGCGCCGAGGACGCCACCCAACTGGTCATGGGCACCAGCCGCCGCGGCCACCTGCTGCGCTTCCTCACCGGGCGCGGTGTCGGGGAGACCACCGTCGAACTCTCCGGCGACATCGACGTCCACATGATCACCCACGAACGGGCCGGGCGCGGCCGACTCCTGCCCACCCGCAGAAGCAGCCTGTCACGCGTCCGCAAGGTGGCCGGGCCGATCGCCGGGCTCGTCCTCCCGCCGCTCCTGACCGCCGTCCTCGCCACCAACCGCGGCGCACTCAACCTCACCAGCGAGGCACTGCTCTTCCTGCTCACCGTCGTCGGCGTCGCCTGCATCGGCGGCGTGGTCTCCGCGCTGCTCGCCTCGATCACGGCGTCGCTGCTGCTCAACTACTACTTCATCCCGCCCATCGGCCAGTTCACCATCAGCACGCTGAACAACGCGCTGGCGCTCGCCGCCTTCGCGGGGGTCGCTGTGACCGTCGCGACCATCGTCGACCGCTCCCTGCGGCTGTCCCGCCGCGCGGCTACCGCCACCGCCGAAGCGGAAACCCTCTCCTCCCTGGCGGGCGACGTGCTGCGAGGCGACCAGACGGTGCAGGGCCTCCTGGACCATACGCGGGAGGCGTTCGGCATGGACTCCGCCGAACTCACCTCCCGTACCGGCCCGGAGGGGGAAGCGGCGGCCGGAGAAGGCGCCCGGTCCGTCGCCGTTCCTGTGGGCCCCGACGACCTCCTCGTTCTGACCGGCCGCCGCCTCGACGCCTCCGAACGCCGGGTGCTCACCGCCTTCGCCGGACACGTGGCCGCCGCCCTGGAACGCGCCCGGCTGGCCGAGGCCGCCGCCGAGGTCGAGCCGGTCAAGGCCGCCGACCGGATGCGCACCGCCCTCCTCGCCGCCGTCAGCCACGACCTGCGCACCCCGATCGCCAGCGGCTGGGCCGCCATCAGCTCGCTGCGCAGCCGCGACGTGGAGTTCTCCGAAGAGGACCGCGACGAACTCCTGACCACCGCCGAAGAGTCGATGGCCAAGCTCAACCGGCTGGTGGACAACCTCCTCGACATGAGCCGCCTCCAGGCCGGTGCCCTCACCCTGCGCCTCCAGCCCACGGCCCTGTCCGAAATCACCCCGCTGGCACTGGACACGCTGCCCGACAGCCCCGTCCACATCACCACCCAGGGCCTGGAGGACGTCCCCGACATCCTCGCCGACCCTCCCCTCCTGGAGCGCGTCATCGCGAACCTGGTCACCAACGCCGTACGGCACACCCCCGAAGGCGCACAAGTACTGATCAACGCCAGCGTCCTGGCCTCCCGCGTCGAACTGCGGATCGTCGACCGAGGCCCCGGCCTGCCCCCATCCGACCGGGAGCGGATTTTCGAACCGTTCCAGCGGCTCGGGGACACCGACAACACCACCGGCCTCGGTCTCGGGCTCGCCCTCTCCCGTGGCCTGACCGAGGCCATGGACGGCCTCCTCATCCCCGAGGACACCCCCGGCGGCGGCCTGACGATGGTCGTATCCCTGCCCGTCGCCCCGTCCCTGGAAGCGAGGGCCGTGGCATGAGGAGCGCCCTCGTGGCCGAGGACGACCCGCAGCTCCTGCGGGCGCTGGCCATGATCCTGCGGGCCCAGCACTACGCCGTCACCACGGCACCGGACGGCAACACCGCCCTGCTGCGCGTCTCCCGTCGGCGCGCCGCGCTGCGCCGCCCGCCGGTCCTCCAGCAGCCGGAGACGGCGGACATCGCCTCCTGGCGGATCGGCCTCGGCGCGTATCTCATCGAGCCCAGATCGGGGGAGGACGACGTGGATCACTCCAGCCCGGACGCCTTGAGTACGGCGTGGGCCGTTCCGCCGTCGATCTGCTCGCCCAGCTGCCGCAGTGTGTCCTCTCCATGCCGCCAGATGCCGCGCTCGAGGGAGCGCCGGGCGCCGGTCTCCAGCTCGTGCCACAGCAAGGGGTCGGCGAGCAGGACGCGGGGGTCGAGCGCCACCGAGCAGCCGTACGCGTCCCGCAGCACGAGCCGGGTGGCGATCTTGCCGTCCTGCCGTATCGAGACCAGGGCGTCGGTGCGTACGCGGCGCTCGCAGAGCCATCCGCACACCGTCAGCCATCCCTCCTCCGCGGTCACGCGCGGTGGCCGCAATGTGGCGAAGACGAGGATCGCCAGCAGGGCCCATAGATCGGCGCGCGCGATGGTGAGCCCTCCCGAACCCCAGTCGAGCAGGGTCGTCAGCCCGGCGAAGGCCAGCGCGAGGAAACCCGCACACCGTACGTCCGCACGCCATCGGCGCCGGCCGGCGGAGTGTCTCGTCGGACGTCCGATGGGCCGGCCGTTTCGCCGTTCCATGCTCTCGACGCTAGACGGATGGCGTCGGGGGTGACATCGGGCCTGACGTCCCTCATACGCTGCCCGTGCGCATTTTTAGCGGTTTGCCTACGCTCAGCCGACGTGGACGTGGGGGCGGCGCGCCCGGTCGGGTTCGGCCTCGCGGAGGACTTCGCGGGTGACGGGGGCGACCTCGCCCTGGCCGAACAGGAAGAACCGCAGGAACTGGGCGAAGGGGCTGCCCTCGGTCCACTCGAAGTAGATGTGCGGCCTGCATCCGGTCTCGTCGCGTACGTGCAGCAGCAGGGCGGCCAGCGAGTTGGGGATGCTGGAGCCGTCGAGGGTCAGGACGCGGTAGCGGCCGTGCAGCACTTCGCCCCGTACCCGCACCGCGGATTCGAAGTCGGAGGGGTCGCGGACGGTGACCTCGACGAAGATGAGGTCTTCTTCCGCCGGGATGTCGTTGTCGGCCCGCATCTGCTGGATCTTGTCGCGGTACTCGGCCGCGTCTCGGTTGTCGGGCTCGTTGGCGATGAACCGTATCCGGCGGGTGGCACTGTCGCGGACGAAGCGCGCGGCCATGTCGTCCAGCTCCATGTCGGTGACCCGCAGCTCGAAGGCGCGGGCGAGGCGGGAGAGCAGGGACACGGCGATGATGCCCGCGATGAAACACGCGCCGATCTTGACGCCGTCGGGGCGCTCCACGACGTTGACCGCCGTGGTGTAGACGAAGACCACGGAGATGGTCCCGAAGGCGATGGTCCAGCCGCGCTGCCCGGCGCGGCGGGCGGCGATGGTGACGGCGACGGCGGCGGAGGTCATCAGGACCAGCACCCCGGTGGCGTAGGCGCCGCCCTGGGCGTCCACATCGGCGTCGAAGATCCAGGTGACCAGGAAGCCGATCAGGGTGAAGACGAGCACCATGGGGCGGACCGCGCGGGCCCAGTGCGGTGCCATGCCGTACCGGGGCAGATAGCGCGGCATGAGGTTGAGCAGGCCGGCCATGGCGGAGGCGCCCGCGAACCACAGGATGCCGATGGTCGCGGCGTCGTAGACGGTGCCGAATGCCGAGCCCAGGTACTGATGGGAGAGATAGGCAAGGGCGCGTCCGTTGGCCGGGCCGCCCGCCTTGAACGCGTCCTGCGGTATGAGCAGGGTGGTGATGAAGCTGGTGCAGATCAGGAAGCCGCTCATGATCACCGCGGCGGTGGTGAGGAGCTTGCGGGTATCCCTGATACGGCCGGTGGGCCGCTCCTCGGTGTCGCCGGGGTCGCCCTGGACGTGGGGCATGACCGCCACACCGGTCTCGAACCCGGACAGGCCGAGGGCGAGCTTGGGGAAGACCACCAGCGCCAGACCGACCATGATCAGCGGATTGCTGTGCTGGGCGGTCAGCGCCTGCGACCAGTCGGTGACCACGTGGGAGGCGGTGGCCACATGCCACAGCCCGACGATCACCACGACCACGTTGAGCGCCAGATACACACCCACCAGGACCACCGCCACACCGATGGCCTCGGTGAACCCCTTGAGGAAGACCGCTCCCAGCAGCGCGACCAGGCCCATGGTGATGGCGACCTCATGGCCGTGCAGGACGCTGGTGAAGTGCGGGTTCTCCACCAGGTGGGTGGAGGCGTCGGCCGCCGAGAGGGTGATCGTGATCAGGAAGTCCGTCGCGGCGAAGCCCAGCAGCGTCAGTACGAAGAGCTTGCCCTGCCAGAACGACAGCAGCCGCTCCAGCATCGCGATCGACCCCTCGCCGTGCGGGCTCTCCTTCGCCACCCGCCGGTACACCGGCAGCGCCCCGGCCAGGGTGACGGCCACCAGGACGAGCGTGGCGATGGGGGAGAGCAGCCCGGCGGCGAGGGCGGCGATACCGGGCTGGTAGCCGAGCGTGGAGAAGTAGTCCACACCGGTCAGACACATCACCCGCCACCAGCGCTGTCCCCGGTGCTCCGGGGAGGGCTGGGCGTGCGGCCCCGGCTGGCGCTTGGCCATGTCGGACAGGCCCTCCAGCATCCAGGACCGCAGGCGGCCACCGGAACGGTTCTCCGGAGGGGTCTCCACATCGGCGGAGGTGGCCATCGTGCACTCCTGTCACATCACGGACAAACGTCGCTGAACGAGCGACCGGGCCAGCGTAAGCGCCGATGCCCGGCCCTCTGGAGGCCAGGGGGCCGGGAGCCCCGCCGTGACAATCGCCGAAGGGGAGTGCGGGCCGGGTGACCGGCTGCCCCCGGCACGGGACCTCGCCCGGGCATTGGGGGTGAACGCCGACACGGTCTTGCGAGGACTTCGGGCCCTTCGCGACGAGGGGGCGCTGGAGTTCCGGCGGGGGCGGGGGCGTGACGGTGGCCGACGGGGCGGAACAGCGCTCCGTACTGCTGGACCGTGTCCGCGATCTGGTAGCCGACGCCGCGCATCTGGGTTACAGCAAGAGCGACCTCATCGACATGATCAGGGAGATGCCGTGCCATGGCCGCACGTTCAGCCGCACGCTTCAGGCCGACCAGGCCACCGGTCGGGCGCTGTCCGGCTGTGGGCCGGGCAGCCGCGGCCAGGTCAGGGCCTGGGTGGGTTCGGTTGGACGAGGCCGGTCTGGTAGGCGATGACGACGAGTTGGGCGCGGTCGCGGGCGTGGAGTTTGGCCATGGCGTGGTGGATGTGGGTGCGTACGGTCAGAGGGCTGATGTACAGCTTCTCCGCGATCTGGGCGTTGGTGAGTCCGTCGGCGGCCAGAGCCATGACTTCGCGTTCGCGGTCGGTGAGGTCGGCCAGGCTTTTCCTGGCCGCGGGGTGGGTGCCGGGCTGGGGCGCGGTGAGGAAGCGGGTGATGAGGTTGCGCGTGGCCTGGGGGGAGAGCAGGGCGTCGCCGGCGACGACGGTGCGGATACCGGCGACGAGGCCCTCGGCGCCGACGTCCTTGCCCAGGAATCCGCTGGCTCCGGCGTGCAGGGCTTTGGCGACGTGTTCCTCGGTCTCGAACGTGGTGAGGATGAGGACACGGGTGGTGGCGAGGTCGGGGTCGGCGCAGATCGAGGCGGTGGCGGTGAGGCCGTCGGTGCCGGGCATGCGGATGTCCATGACGACGATGTCCGGGTGATGGGCACGGGTGAGGGCGATGGCTTCGTCGCCGTCGGCGGCTTCGCCTACCGCTTCCATGTCGGGGCGGGAGTCGATGAGGATCCGGAAGGTCTCGCGCAGCAGGGCCTGGTCGTCGGCGAGCAGCACGCGAATGGTCATGGGGCGCTGTCCTTGTCGGGAGTGTAGGGGCGGAGGGGGAGTTCGGTGTTGACTTCGAAGCCGCCGGTGGGGCGGTGCCCGGCGCGTAGTTGTCCGCCGATGGACAGGGCGCGTTCGCGCATGCCTACGAGGCCGTAGCCGCTGCCGGGGGTCGGGTTGGCGGAGGGGCCGGTTCCGTGGTCGGTGACACTGATGGCCAGCCGGTCGTGGTGATAGGTGAGGTCCACTTTCGCGGCGCTGGTGTGGGCGTGCTTGGTGACGTTGGTCAGGGCTTCCTGCACGATGCGGTAGGCGGTGAGGTCCGCTCCGGGGGAGAGCGGCCGCGGCTGCCCGTGGGTGGTGAGGGTGACGGTGAGTCCGGCGGAGGTGTGCGCGGCGACCAGTTCGGGGAGCCGGGCGAGACCCGGTGCGGGCTGCAGCGAGTCCTCGGTCGCGTCGCTCCGGCGCAGCAGTCCGACGGTGGCTTTCATCTCGCGCAGGGCCGCGGCGGTGGCGTCGCCGAGGGCGTTGACCATCTTCTCGGCCTGGGCGGGATGGCTGCGGATGAGCAGTGCGGCGGTGGTGGCCTGGGCGTTGGCCAGCGCGAGGTGGTGAGCGGCGACGTCGTGGAGTTCACGGGCGAAGCGCATGCGTTCCTCGGCGACCCGGTGCCGGGCTTCCTCGTCCCGGGTCCGCTCGGCGTATTCGGCGCGGGCCTGCACGGAGTCCAGGTACGCCCTGCGGAACCGGGCCGTGGAACCCAGGGCGGCC
This sequence comes from Streptomyces sp. NPDC005962, assembly GCF_040629205.1. Classification (NCBI taxonomy): domain Bacteria; kingdom Bacillati; phylum Actinomycetota; class Actinomycetes; order Kitasatosporales; family Streptomycetaceae; genus Streptomyces; species Streptomyces sp. NPDC005962. The sequence goes on from NZ_JBEXVE010000014.1 coordinate 19,718, forward strand.
GGCAGCAGCAGCCAGGCAATGGGGCCGATCACGTTGAGCGCCACCGAATCCCCGGCGGAGTCGGCGATCAGGGCGGCGCCGACGACGAGGATCACGGCGGCGAGGGTGAAGTTCCAGGCCGTCGTACGTTCGGTGCGCGCGGCCAGCGAGTACAGCGCCACCATGAGCGGCGCCAGCAGCAGAACGGTCATCACATAGCCGGTCAGGGCCATGCCGGTGGCACACGGAAGCACGACGGCGGTGGCGAGGCCGGGCCGGGTGCGGCGCCACAGCAGCGCGGCGCAGGAGATGCCGGCCAGCAGCACGCCGGGCCACCAGCGGGCGGGGGCAGCCACGTCGGAGACGCTGTACTGGCTGCCGGGGAAGGCCAGGACGAAGAGCAGCAGCGCCACCGCGGAGTCAACCGTACGGGGATGACTGTGCGGGTAACGCTGCCAGGTTGTGATCATCGTGCTTCCTGTCGAGTGTGGTGATCGTGGTGGATGGCGGCCGGCACAACGCTCGCGGGGCCGCCCGCCTCCAGCACACGGGCGGCTCCAGGCTGCCACTAGTGGACGGCGAGGCCCCGTTGCTCCGCCTCGTTGGTCGTTGCGGCAGCGATGGCCGCATCGCGGGTCAGGGCGTGGCCCTCGACGTCGACATGGGGCACGACCCGCTCCAGCCGGCGGGGCATCGTCCAGGCACGCTCACCCAGCAGCGCGAGGACGGCGGGCACGATCGTCATCCGCACGATGAACGCGTCGAACAGCACGGCGATGGCCATACCGAACCCGATCATCTTGATCAGCGTTTCGCTGACCCCGATGAATCCGGAGAACACCGAGATCATGATCACGGCGGCGGCGACCACCACGCGAGCGCTGTGGCGGAAACCTGAGACGATCGCCTGCCCGGGACGTTCTCCCTGGAGGTGGGCCTCCCGGATGCGCGTGACGAGGAAGACCTCGTAGTCCATGGCGAGGCCGAAGACGATACCGACCATGACGATCGGCATGGTGTTCATGATCGGGCCGGTCTGGTTCACGCCCAACAGGCCGGCGAGCCATCCCCACTGGAAGACGGCGACGACCGCACCGAGGGCTGCCAGCACTGAGAGCAGGAATCCCAGGGCCGCCTTGAGCGGAACCAGCACGGAGCGGAACACGATCAGCAGCAACAGGAACGCCAGGCCCACCACGAGCCCGAGGTAGGGCACCAAAGCGCCCTGGATCTTCTGGTCACTGTCGATGTTGCCCGCAGTGCTGCCGCTGACCATGAACGTCGCGTCGGTGGCCTTCTCAATTGCCGGGCGGCCGCCGCGCAGAGTGTGGATCAGATCAATGGTCCGCTCATCATCGGGAGCGGTGGTCGGCGTGGCGGAGAAGATCGCGGTATCTCCCACGGTGTTGAAGCGCGCCGCTGATACGGACACGACACCGTCGACGGCGCCGATCCTCCGGGCGGTCGCGTTCACGGCAGCCTTGGGGTCCCGGGCCGTTTTGGCGTCCACGACGATGGTCAGCGGACCGTTGAACCCGGGGCCGAAGCCCTCGGCCAGCGCGTCGTACGCGCGGCGCTCGGTGGTCGAGGTCGGCTTGGATTCGTCCCCGGCCGTGCCCAGGTGCAACTTCGCCGCGGGCAGGGCGATCACGCCCAGGGCCGCCACCGCCACGAGCATCGCGGCCAGCGGTCGACGGACAATTAGGCGGGCCCACCGGCTGCCCATATTCGGCTTGTCTCCGTCGGCACCGACGCGTGCGGCTCGGCGTGCCGAGCGCGCCAGGACGGCCCGGGGAAAGATCCCGAGCATGGCCGGGATCAGGGTCACCGCGACCAGCACCGACAGGGCCACGGTGCCGGCCGCGGCCAGTCCCATCTGGGTCAGCGTCGGTATCCCCACGACCGACAGGCCGGCCAGACCGATCACGACGGTCAGGCCCGCGAACACCACCGACGACCCGGCGGTGCCCACGGCCACTCCCGCCGCGGCCTGCGGCGCAAGGCCCCGGGCGCATTCCTCCCGGTAGCGGGAGACGATGAACATCGCGTAGTCGATACCGACCGCCAGCCCCAGCATCAGCGCCAGCGTGCTGGTGGCGCTGGACAGGCCCAGCGCGCTGCTCAGGGCGAGGATCGTCGCGGTGCCGATCCCGACACCGACCAGCGCGGTCAGCAGCGGCAGCCCGGCAGCGGCCAGCGAACCGAACGTGATCAGCAGGACGACGGCGGCCACCACGACGCCGACCATCTCGGTCACGCCGCCCGACGGCTGGGACGCCAGGACCGAACCGCTCACCTCGACCGTCAGCCCCGCGCCCCGGCCCTCTTCAACGGCCTCTTCCAGGTCCTGCTTCGCGGCGTCGCCGACATCCTTGGCCTTCACCTCGAACGTGACCGTCGCATACGCCGTCGATCCGTCCTCACTCACCGCGTCCGCCTGGAACGGACCGGTCGCCCGGCCGACCTGATCGACCTTGCCGACCTGGTCCACGACCTCGTCGACGACCGTCCGGTTCCGCCGCTCGGTGACCTGCTGCCCGTCGGGCGCCACGAACACGATCTTCGCGCTCGCGCCCTCAGAGCTTGCGCTCCCGATGCTGTTGCCGGGGAAGCGCTGCTCGATGAGATCGAACGCCCGCTGCGATTCCGTACCCGGCATCGAGTAGGTGCCGTCCGGTGCGGCCGGCGCCATCGCCGATGCCGTTCCCGCGGCGACGAGCGCCACCACCCACATCAACAGGACGCGCCAGCGCCGCCGGAAGGCCAACCGGCCCAGTCGATCAAGAAAGACAGCCACAGGAATGGTCTCCACATCCGAACTCGGGGAACCCGTCCAGCCTGTCCGGGCAGCCCCCGCCCGTCTTCGTGTGGCCGCCGATAGGGCCCTACTGCATGTGCAGTAGACGCTCCTTCGCGAAAGCAAGCCGTGCGGGGCGGGTCCTGGGGCCGAAGATTGCCAGGGCGATCGCCCCCAATATCCAGGTGCCGGCGATGAAGAAGAAGACGACCTGGTAGCCCGTCTTGTTGTAGAGGGCCGCGATGATCAGGGGGCCTGCGGCGTTCGACAGCCGGCCCAGACCGTAGGAGATACCGGTCCCCAGTGAACGGCTACGGGTGTCGAAGAGCTCGGGGGAGTAGGCGTAGGCCAAGGCCGTATAACCGCGTTCGAACAGGTTCACGAGGAAGCCGAAGACGACGATCAGGACCGGTTCGAAGGTGAGTCCGTAGAAGAGGCCGCACAGCGCGATGGCCGAGCCGAAGGCCACCAGGCACCACTTGCGCTCGAACCGGTCGGTGACCAGGGAGGCCAGGAAGGAGCCGAGTGGTGCGCCGACCGTCGTGAGAGCAACGTAGAAGACCGACTTCTCGACGCTGAAGCCTTCCTTGGCCAGCAGAGTGGGTGCCCAGCTCGAATAGCCGAAGAAGCCGATGGTCTGCGTCACCCACAGAACCGTGAGCAGGAGTGTCGGCGCGAGGTACTTCTTCTGGAGCAGGAGGCGCAGCGGGGCCTTGGTGGACGGTGCCTCGTCGACCGGAGGCGCGGGCTCGGGAAGGGGGCCCATTTCGGCGGCGACTTGGAATTCGATCTCGTTGAGGACCGCGTCCGCCTTGACGTAGTCGCCTCTGCTTTCGTGCCAGCGGGGCGACTCTTTGATGTGGCGTGCGAAGAAGACGAAGACAATGCCGAGGGAACCAAAGAGGAATACCAGCCGCCACGACCAGTCGGTGAGCGGCACGACCGCGCTGGCGATGAGGTTGGTGGCCGGCGTGCCGCAGATGCCGATGGCGATGGCGTACGCCTGGAACTTGCCACGGACGGCGGCGGGGTAGATCTCGTTGACATAGATGACCGCCACGACGGTCATGGCAGACAGCCCGGCTGAGGTGAGGACCCGGAACACGCCGAGCGAGACGACGTCCCAGGAGAAGACTGAGGCGAAGGAGAAGACCCCGAAAAACAGCGTGGTCAGGGTCAGCGCTCTCTTGCGTCCCCACCGGTCGGCGATGCCGCCGGCGATCACGGACCCGAAGAACATTCCGACGAACGACAGCGAGGTGACATAGGCCACCTGGTCGATCGTGACTCCCCACACGTCGATGAGCTTGGGGGCGGTGGTGGCGAAAGTGTTGATGTCCGCGAACTCGAAGAAGTAGGCGAAAGACACGGTCAGCAGGGTGATCTTGTGGAATCGGGAGATCGGCAGTCGGTCAAGCCGGTTCACCGCATTGGAGTGCCGCATGGAATGGCTACCTTGTCCGAGAAGTGCAATGGGGACGTGGGTCAGACCGCTTCGCCTGGCCAATAGAGCCGCATCGGGTTGCCGACGAGCAGCTTGTGCTGTTGCTCCGTGGTGACCGCCACCTGTGGGACGTGGTCGACCAGAAGCCCGTCGTCGGGCATGTGGTCGGTGAGGTTGGGATGGGGCCAGTCGGTACCCCACAGCACGAGATCCGGGAATTCTTCGACGGCTCGGCGAGCGAAGGGCACGACGTCGGCGTAGGCGTGCCGTTGGCCGTCGAGAGCCGGCGGTCCGGTGACGCTGAGGCGCTCGGGGCAGGTCACCTTCACCCATACGTCGTTGCGTTCGACGAATCGCAGGAAGTGGGCGAACTGAGGTCCGTCCACCGGTTCGGTGACGTCCGGCCGCCCCATGTGGTCCACCACCAGTGGGGTGGGCAGCGAGCCGAAATAGCCTTCCAGCTCTGGCAGGTCGGCGCTTTCGAAGTAGAGAACGACGTGCCAGCCCAGTGGCGCGACCTTCTCCGCGATGGTGGTCAGATCGTCCTTGGGCGTGGTGTTGACCAAGCGCCTCAGGAAGTTGAAGCGCACACCGCGCACGCCCGCCGCGTCGAGCCTGCGCAACTCGGCGCTGGTGATGTCCGGACGGACGGTGGCGATCCCCCGTGCCCTGCCGCCGGATGCCTCGACGGCATCGACCATGGCGCTGTTGTCCGCTCCGTGGCACGTGGCCTGGACGACGACATTGCGGCTGATGCCCAGGTGGTCGCGGAGCGTGAAAAGTTGCTCCCTGCCTCCGTCACAGGGCGTGTACTTCCGTTCCGGAGCGAAGGGGAACTCGGCCTGTGGGCCGAATACGTGGCAATGGGTGTCGATGGTCCCCGGCGGTAGCCTGAAGGCGGGCTCGGACGGGTTCTGGTACCAGTCCAGCCAGCCTGGGGACTTGGGGGAGTGTGCGCTCATGGGATCTCCTCAGGGGCCGACCGCACGCCCCGTTGCGTGGCCTTGCGGCGGCAAGGAGGGCGGCTTTCTGGTCGAGCGGCAGCCACATGGTGCACGGTCGACGACGGGCGGTGCGCCACCGCCTGGGCGTTGCGGGCGGACCGGTCTGACAGGGTCGGCCTTGCGTCATCGACGTGTGCGTGTTGCTCAGTACTCAGTCGATGTATCGCAGGCCGGCGGTCTTGAGCGGTTCGCGCATCGCGTACATGTCGAGGCCGAGTTCCCCCGCGGCGAACCGCCGGCGCTTGTCCTCTTCGTTGGTCTCACGGCGATGGGCCGCTTCCGCGATTGCGCCGACGCGCTCGGCGGGTACGACGACCACGCCGTCAGTGTCCGCGGCTATCACATCACCAGGGCGGACCATCGCGTTGGCGCAGACAACGGGAACGTTGACCGATCCCAGGGTGGCCTTGACGGTCCCCTTGGAGTTGATCGCTCGGCTGAAGACGGGGAAGTCCATCTCCTCGAGGGCTGCCACGTCGCGGCAGCCACCGTCGATGACCAGGCCTACGCCGCCACGGGCGCGTATCGACGTGGCCAGGAGTTCACCGAAGAATCCGTCCTCGCACTCAGTGGTGCAGGCTGCCACGAGGACGTCGCCCGGCTGCAGCTGTTCCGCCGCCACGTGCAGCATCCAGTTGTCCCCCGGCTGCAGCAGCACGGTGACTGCTGAACCGCAGAGCTTCGCGCCGGGGTAGACGGGCCGGATGTAGGGGCGCATCAAACCGCAGCGTCCCATGGCCTCGTGGAGGGTACTGACGCCGAAGGGTGCGAGCGCCTCGACGTCCGGGCGGGGTGGGCGGGTGATGTTGCGGTAGACGACTCCGAGTTCGTGCATGGTCTTGCCGTTCCTTCCGAGAGGTCAGCGTCCCTGCTGTTTCAGTAGTGCGTTCAGGCGTGGGTAGACGGTGCGGGCGTTGCGCTCGTGAATGTCGGCCAGATCGTCGGCGGACAGCCCGGCGTTCTCCGCATAGCGACGGGTGTCGTCGAAGTGGTGGCCGGTTCGCGGATCGATGTCGCGGACGGCGCCGACCATCTCCGATGCGAAGAGGATGTTCCGGGCAGGTATGACATCGAACAAGAGATCTATGCCTGGCTGGTGGTAGACACACGTGTCGAAGAAGACGTTGCCCAGCACATGCTCTTCCAGCGGCGGCTTCTCAAGGGCCATCGCCAGGCCACGGAAGCGGCCCCAGTGATAGGGAACGGCGCCACCGCCGTGGGGGATGATCAGGCGCAAGGTGGGGAAGTCGGCGAACAGGTCACCCTGTATGAGCTGCATGAACACCGTGGTGTCGGCGTTGAGATAGTGCGCGCCGGTGGTGTGGAAGGCCGGGTTGACGCTGGTACTCACGTGGACCATCGCCGGGATGTCGTACTCGACCATCTTCTCGTAGACGGGATACCACGACCGGTCGGTCAGTGGCGGGGCCGTCCAGTGACCGCCCGATGGATCGGGATTCAGGTTCAGTGCGACAGCCCCGAGGTCCTCGACGCACCTGGTGAGTTCCGGGATGCAGGTGGCCGGGTCGACGCCCGGTGACTGAGGAAGCATCGCAGCGGGAACGAAGCGCTCCGGGTACAGCTCGCTGACGCGGAAGCAGAGCTCGTTGCAGATGGCGGACCATCGGGAGGAGGTACTGAAGTCACCGATGTGGTGGGCCATGAAGGACGCCCGGGGCGAGAAGAGCGTCACGTCGATGCCGCGTTCGTCCATCAGGCGCAACTGGTTCGCCTCGATGCTCTGGCGCAGGTCGTCATCGCTGATGCGCAGATCGGCGCGGCTGGGTGCGACGGCCGGGTCGGTGAGCCCGGCGATCTGCTGGTCGCGCCATGTCCCCAGGGCCGGCGGTGCGGTGGTGTAGTGGCCGTGGCAGTCGATGATCACCGCTGTCCCTCCTCGCGCCAGACGGGGAGGGGAACCAAAACGTCGCCAGCCATGATCAGCCGTGCGGTGCGGACCAGGGCCGACTTCGTGACGTGCGGGGCGCCGGTCGGGCTCAGGCCGAGTGCGACGGTGAACTCACCGGCCGGGTGCTCCACCGAGACAGTGACGTCACTACCGTCGGCAACGGTGGCCATCTCGTGGGCGACCGTGCCGTCGAGCACACAGGCCGTGGCCGCGGTGACGGCGGCGAGGACGCCGATCGACTCGTGGCAGACATGCGGGATGAAGCTGCGGGTGTTGATCGTGCCGCCGCGGGCCGGCGGGGAGACGAGCGTCATCTTGGGATAGTTCTTCGCGGTCACGTCGCCGAGCCCCATCAGCTCGCCGCAGATGAGGCGTAGCGCTTCCACCTGGTCCCTGAGTTCCTTGTCGATGTTCAGAGCGGCAACGGACTCGTGGCCAGTGCGGTTGAGGTCGGAAGCGTCGACGATCACCAGTGGCTGCCCGTTGTCGATGCAGGTGACTTCGATGGGCCCGATGCCCGCGACCTCGACGCGGTCGCGGGTGTGGCCGGTGGGCAGCAGGGCCGAGCAGACGGAGCCCGCGGTGTCGAGGAAGTTGATCGTGATGGGCGCCGCCGTACCGCGAACGCCGTCGATATGGGTGTCGCCCGCGTAGTCGACGTAACGGCCCGACTCGCCTTCCGGCGTACGGACGGTGATCTCGGCGACCAGGCCGGTGGTGAGGGTGAGTACGCGTGCCGTGGTCGTGTCGCTTTCCGGGACGAGCAGACCGGACTCGATGGCGAAGGGCACGACGGCCGCCAGCATGTTGCCGCAGTTGGGCGTGGTGTCGACGATATCGCTGTCGGGCTGAAGCTGCGCGAACTGGAACTCGAGATCCGTGTCCGCTCGACTGCTGGGTCCGACGATGCCGGCCTTGCTGGTCAACGGGGTCGCGCCGCCCAGGCCGTCAAGCTGGCGAGGATCGGGTGATCCCATGGCCGCCAACAGCACCGCGTCACGCGCGGTGCGATCCGACGGCATGTCGCCGGCGCGGAAGAACGGCCCTCGAGAAGTGCCGCCACGCATGAACCAGCAAGGAACGGCCACCTGGCTGCCTCGCAGTCGCGGAGGCGGACTCCCGACCGGCGTCGCCGTCGTGGGCTGCACGATTGCTCTCCTCTCGGTGGGATGTTGCCCGTCAACTTAACTGTCGGCGAAATTGTTAACAATATGGCTGACGAAAAAATTTTGGTCGCAGAGCCAGCCGGAGGCGATGCGGCCAGGGCAGACATGGTGATGGCCGGTGACCGGTGATCGGAATCCGCGGCCGACTCCCGCGAAGCCGGGCCAGCCGTGCGTCGGTGAAGGGAAGTGCGTCGCCTGGCTGAGCGCCTCCGCCAGCCGTACCTCTCTCTGAGGATGTCTACCCCCTCGGGGTATATTGGCCGCGGATTCACAGGAGGTGAAGGTGGTAGCGGTGACGGCGCGGGACGCCCGGTGTGCCCACGCCCGCAGCGGGGCCGGCCGCTGGGCGTGCACAGTCGTCATCGCCCTGTGCGCCACCCTGGCTCTGCTGGTCCACCACGAGACCGCAGCGGCCGGCCTCGGTTCGATGTCCTCGCACGCCATGCGGGGGATGTCCGGTGAGGCCATGGGCTCGGCCCATGCGCCGAGTGAAGTGGCCGCGCGTTCGACGCATGGGCAAGCGGTGCGTCCGGCCGCGTACGACGTGGATGACACCGCGTGCTCCGGTAGCGGCATGGCTCACTGCTCCACCGCGAGCGTCGATACGGTGAAGCTCGCCCCGCCGCCCGCGTCCTTCGTCGGGCGTGACCGTCGCCCGTACGAGACAGCCACTGCCAGGCCGGAAGCCGCTGGAACGGTGCCCAGAGCACCGCCAGACCTGTCTGTTCTCTCTCGACTCCGCATTTAGGCCGTGCCCAACGGCGCCCCTCGCGTTCACGTGAGGAGCGGCCGTACCGCACCGACCTCATGGGCACATCGAGAAGAGGACCATTCGTGAACAGCATCAACCGCCGCTCCCTGCTTCTTGCCGGGCTCGGCGCCGCGGGCGCCGGCGCGCTCGCTGCCTGCAGCGGCAACTCCAACGGCAATGCCGCCGCCCTCGTCAGCCCCTCCGGCTCCGAGGTCGTCCGAACAGAGAAGAAGCGCACCGGCACCGGCAAGGTGCACGGTCTCACCCTGACCGCCGCGCCCGTCACGCTCGGACTGGGCGGCGGCATCACGGCGAAGACCTGGGGCTTCAACGGCCAGGCCCCCGGCAAGGAGATCAGGGTCTCCGCCGGGGACACGCTGGCCGCCGAGCTGTCCAACCAGCTCCCGGACAAGACCGCGACGTCCATCCACTGGCACGGCCTGGCCCTGCGCAACGACATGGACGGCGTGCCGCCGACCACCCAGCGAGCGGTGCGGGCCGGCAGCAACTTCACCTACCGCTTCATCGCCGACACTCCCGGAACGTACTTCTTCCACCCGCATGTCGGTGTCCAGCTCGACCGCGGCCTGTACGCCCCGTTGATCATCGAGGACCCCAAGGAGCCGCTGTCCTACGACGACGAGTGGGTCGTCGTGCTCGACGACTGGGTCGACGGCGTCACCGGCACCCCTGATGAGGTCTTCGCAGAGCTCAAGCAGGGCATGGCGGGCATGGGCGGCGGCGCCGGTCATGGCGGGTCGTCCGGCCACGACATGGAGGGCATGGGCGGCATGGACATGAGCGGCGGAAACAAGCACGGGATGCACGACTCGCCTTCCCCGTCGGAGTCCTCCGGTGGCATGTCGATGAAGTTCATGATGATGAATGCCACCAGCAAGCTGCTCGGGGGCGACGCCGGGGATGTGAAGTACCCGCACCACCTGGTCAACGGCAAGGTGGCGGCCGACCCGGACGTCTTCAAGAGCAAGCCGGGCAAACGAGTGCGGCTGCGGATCATCAATGCCGGTTCCGATACCGCGTACCGGGTGGCGCTCGGCGGCCACAAGCTCACCATCACCCACACCGACGGCTACCCCGTCGAGCACGAGCAGGCCGACGCCCTGCTGATCGGCATGGGCGAGCGCTACGACGTGCTGGTCACCCTCGGCGATGGTGTCTTTCAGTTGGTCGCGCTCGCCGAGGGGAAGGGACAGGCCGGTATGGCGTTGGTGCGTACCGGATCGGGGGACGCGCCCGCGCGGACCGTCCGGCCGAAGGAACTGAGCGGGAGGATCATGACCGCGTCCCAGCTGCGTGCCTCCGATGACGTACGGCTGCCGTCGAAGAAGGCGGACCGGGTGCACCGCGTCACGCTGACAGGCGGCATGGGTGCGTACGACTGGGGCATCAACGGCAAGAGGCTCGACATGAACGAGCTGGCGGCGAACCCGTTGCGGGTCGAGGCGGGGCAGCGGGTGCGGCTGGACTTCGTCAACGACACCGAGATGTGGCACCCGATGCATCTGCACGGCCACACCTACCAACTCGGCGGCGCGGGCCCGCGCAAGGACACCGCGATCGTGCTGCCCAGGAAGAAGCTGTCCGTCTTCTTCGACGCGGACAATCCGGGCCAGTGGCTGCTGCACTGCCACAACGCCTACCACGGTGAGGCGGGAATGATGGCGCTCGTGGCCTACCAGCGCTGACACATCGCGAGTTCCAAGCCCGGAACGGGCCGTTGTCATCCGAGGCCGAGCCCACGGGTTCGGCGCGGCCTCCATCTGGGTGTGGGCTGGGCGTGGGCTTGCCCCGTGGGGTTCTTCTTTCCGCGTTGGTGAACGGTCGCCGGGCCCGCCACGTACTAAGGACTCTAGTAGCCAGTGGGCGGCCCGGATGGCGCTGTCCGGCGCGTCGGCACGTGGCCGCGCCACGCCAACAGGACCGTTGATTCGAGAGGGTGGCAGCGAGTGGCAATGGGAAATACGGCATTGAGTACGGCCATAGCGGTGATCGCGGTGTTTGTGGCCGCCGTCAGCCTGGTCCGGCTGGCCACGTCCAGCGGTGGGACACGGTTCGCGGCCTCCGGCGATCTGCTGATGGGTCTGTGCATGGCCTTCATGGCCCTTCCCGCGACGGCGGCTTGGTATGGGGCGCACGGCATGTGGTGGGCCTTCCTGTTCGCCGTCCTCGGACTGGGAGGCACGGTGATGGCCGTCCGCCACACGAGGACAGGCGGCTGGAAGCACGGCCGCCATTGGACGCATCTCATCATCGGCAGCGCCGGCATGGTGATCATGACCCTCGCCATGACGAGTACTCCTTCCGGCCCTGTGGTCGCCCTGGGCAGCTCCATGGCAGGCATGCCCGGCATGGAGAACACGCACGGCACGGAGGCGATGCCTGGGATGGAAGGAATGGGAGGGATGGAAGGGATGAGCATGCCGGACATGACGGGTGCCTCAGTCGACGCCGCCTCCTCGGCGGGATCCTCTTCCGTGTGGCGGGGCGTTGTCATGGCGCTCGCCGTGTACTTCCTGCTGTCCATCGCCGCGTCCGTGTGGACGCGAGTCCACGGCACCGAACGGTCGACGCACGCGGCGGGCCGCGAAGCCGGCCGGCCTCGCTCCTGGACCCGCTGGTTGCTGGCCATGCCGGACGCGATTGTCGTCTTCCTCGCTTCACTGACCCTCTCCGTCTGGGACAAGGCACGGCTCGCCCGCAGGACCGGCTCTGCCGCAGACGATGAAAGCCGGCACCGACCCCAGCGCCGACGCCGCCGTATCGGCGCCTCACCGGATGCGGCGCTGGCCGCTCACCTCGGCATGGGAGCGACCATGTCGGCCATGCTGCTGATGATGGCCGTATGACGGGGGCGCGCGTGATCAGGGCGATGAGCCGGGTCTGGAATTGGCACCCGGACCGCCCTCGCGGGCGGCCAACGATGACGGCACCTTCGCATCGGAAGAGGCGCTGTCGAGCGTCGGTGCGCCCCGGCCGACCGCATCGCGGCGGGGCAGCAACCGCAGACGCCAGTCCTAGGTATGGCTTAGCCGTCCGTGGCGCGCCGCGTGCACCCGCGGCATCGATGCCCCCGATTGGCCCGGCGCCACGCCTGCGTCGCAGGAGTGCCCGGGCGATGGCCACACGTTGGCGTTCGCCGTCGGACAGGGTCGTGCCACGGTGACCGACGGGCGTATTCAGCCCCCTCGGCAGCCGGTCGAGGAGCGGGCTACGTGGCGCGATCACCAAAGTCTCCTGCAGCGACGATGGCGGGGGCGGGCTTCACCTTTGGGTCAGCGGCTGTGTCCGCCTGCTGCCTTCGGTATCAAGGAGATGCGGCACCGCTTGGTGGTGATGGTGTAGGCGGTCTCGCTGGTGGGGCAGTCGGTCGAGGATGCCGGCGATGACTCGAGAATCGTTGCGGGCCGGCGTGCCCTTGTCTGATCTGTCGGCGGCGATTGCGGTCTTGAGGGCGCGGTGGTTGGAGGGGGCGTAGGTACGGGGCTTTGGGAGGGGTGGTTGCGGGGCATTGTTGGGGTGGGGTGTCGGGGTGCGGATACTGGGGCGTATGCGTATCGACTTTGATCCTGAGACCCTCGGCCGGAACCCCTTCTACAAGCTGCTGACCTCGGTCATCGTGCCTCGGCCCATCGCTTGGGTGTCCACCATCAACCCGGACACGCAGTCCGCGAACCTGGCGCCGCACTCCTTCTTCACGGTCGCCTGCGTGTCGCCGCCCGTCGTGCAGTTCACCTCCGTCGGGCGGAAGGACTCGCTGCGGAATGTGGAGGAGACCGGGGAGTTCGTGGTGAACCTCGCGTCGGAGCGGATGTTCGAGACGATCAATGGGACGGCCACGGACTTTCCGCGCGGAGTGAGCGAGTTCGAGGCCGTGGGGGTGGCGCGGGAGGACAGTGTGCGGGTGAGGCCGCCGCGGGTGGCGGAGTCGCCGGTGGCGTTGGAGTGTGAGCTGCACAGCACCGTGCTGTTGGGGGACTCGACCGTGGTGTTCGGGCGGGTCGTGCATGCCGCCGTCGACGACGCGGTGATGGTCGACGGGCATCCCGAGGTGGGGCGGCTGCGGCCGCTGGCGCGGCTGGGGAAGAACGAGTGGGGGACGGTCGGCGAGGTGCTGGAGATCGAGCGGGTGCGGTACGCGGACTGGGCGGGGGAGAAGGGGTAGCGGCGTGATCGATGTGGTGGCCTTCGACGTCGGGTCCACACTGGTGCGGGAGGACCGCTACTGGGCGGCGTGGGCCGACTGGCTCGGCGTGCCACGGCATACGCTGTCCGCCCTGGTGGGGGCCGTGGTCGCGCGGGGGCGGGCCGACTGGGAGGCCATCCGGCTGGTCAAGCCGGGGGTCGATGTCGCCGCGGAGCTGCGGGCGTGGGACGCGTCGGCGCGGGCGGAGTGGCTGGAGGAGCGCGATCTGTATCCGGACGTGCGGCCCGCGCTCGGGGCGCTGCGTGCGCTGGGGGTACGGATCGTGGTGGCCGGGAACCAGCCGGTGCGCACGGGGGAGCGCCTGCGCGGGCTGGGGCTGCCGGTGGACGCCGTCGCGACGTCCGGTGAGTGGGGGGTGGCCAAGCCCGATCCGGGGTTCTTCGAGCGGGTCGTCGCGCTGGGCGGGGCCGCGCCGGACCGGACGGTGTACGTGGGCGACCATCCGGTGTTCGACGTCCGGGCGGCGCGGGCTGCCGGGCTGCGGGCCGCGCACATCCGCCGGGGGCCGTGGGGGCACCTGTGGGCTGCCACTGACGACGTGGCGCGGGCGGACTGGCGGATCTCGGAGCTGGGGGAGCTGGTCGAGCTGATGGGAGAGGGAGGGCCCAGTTCGGGGGTGAGGTCGTACGGAGTGTGATGCGTTCACACCCCGTGTGATGAGAGTGCTTGCATATATCTATCGCACACCCTCCCGCGGCGCGCCCTGAAGCGGTTGACTCTTCCCATACCGCTCAGGGGGCGCCAGACCTGGGCGAAGGGGCCGCCGGACCTCCTCCCTCCTCGGCCGGCGGCCCATCTCTCATCCGCCCGCCGACTCCGCCGCGTGTGCGCTCAGCACACCGAAGCCGATCAGGGCGAACAGGACCAGGCCCAGCACGATCCGGTAGATCACGAACGGCATGAAGCTCTTGCTGGAGATGAATTTCATGAACCAGGCGATGACGGCATAGCCGACGACGAAGGCGATGACGGTCGCGAAGATCGTCGGCCCCCACTCGGTGTGCCCCTCGGACGCGTCCTTCAGCTCGAAGGCCCCGGAGGCCAGCACCGCCGGGACGGCGAGGAGGAAGGAGTAGCGGGCCGCGGCCTCGCGGGTGTAGCCCATGAGCAGACCACCGCTGATGGTCGCGCCGGACCGGGAGACACCGGGGACGAGCGCCATCGCCTGGCATATACCGAAGATCAGGCCGTCCCGGACGCTCAGCTCCTGCAGCGACTTGCGCTGCTTGGCGACGCGGTGCTTGCCGCCGGTCTCGTCGCGCGAGGCCCGCAGGTCCGCGTAGCCGAGGACGACGCCCATGACGACGAGGGTGGTGGCGATGAGCCGCAGATCGCGGAACGGGCCCTCGATCGCGTCTTGAAGGGTCAGGCCGAGCACGCCGATCGGGATCGAGCCGACGATCACCAGCCAGCCCATCTGGGCATCGTGGTCGCCGCGCCACTCCTTGTTGAACAGGGAGCGGAACCAGGCGCTCACGATCCGGGCTATGTCCTTGCGGAAGTAGATGAGCACCGCCAGCTCGGTGCCTATCTGGGTGATCGCGGTGAAGGCGGGACCAGGGTCGCTCCAACCCGCGAAGGCGGCGGTGAGGCGCAGATGGGCGCTGGAGGAAATCGGAAGAAACTCGGTCAGCCCCTGGACCAGCCCGAGGATGAATGATTCAAACCACGACATTGCGTCTACGCTATCCAAAGGCTGATCATGCGCTGCTCCGGGGCATGCCGGAACAGGCGGGCGGCGGAGGAGAACGCCGATGGCCGGGGAACCGGCAACCGGTTGTGGTGGCAGCGTAGCGCCCCCGGGCGAACGGCCTGCCAAGGGCCCGGTCCGAAGGCCGGTTTACCCATATGAACAGGGGTACTCGGCGGTCCTTCCGCATGTGTTCGCCGAGCAGCCGCCGAGGAGCCTCATGACCGCCAGCGGGCCCCGCAGCAACCCCGGGCCGGACGCGCCGCGGCCACCCCGGGCAGGGGACGCCCCGCTCGTCACCACCAAGGTCCCGGCCCGGCTGGACCGGCTGCCCTGGTCCGGCTGGCACTGGATGATCGTCGTCGGTCTGGGCACCGTATGGATTCTGGACGGCCTGGAAGTGACCGTCGTCGGCAACATCGCCAGTCGCCTCTCCGAGCCCGGCAGCGGGCTGCCCATCACCGACGCCCAGGTGACCGGCATGGCGGCGGCGCTGTACGTCACCGGAGCCTGCGCCGGGGCGCTGTTCTTCGGCTGGCTCACCGACCGGTACGGCCGCAAGAAGCTCTTCCTCATCACCCTCGGCGTCTATCTCGTCGCCACCGCGCTGACCGCCGTGTCCTTCTCCGTCTGGTGGTTCTTCCTCTTCCGCTTCCTCACCGGCTTCGGCATCGGCGGGGAGTACGCGGCCATCAACTCCGCGATCGACGAGCTGATTCCCAGCCGCTACCGGGGCCGCGTCGACATCGTCATCAACGGAAGCTTCTGGCTCGGCGCCGTGGGCGGCTCGCTGTTGTCCGTGCTGATGCTCAACACCCGTTTCTTCCCGGCGGACATCGGCTGGCGGCTCACCTTCGCGTTCGGCGTCGTCCTCGGGCTCGCGATCCTCCTGGTGCGCCGCCATGTCCCCGAGAGCCCGCGCTGGATGTTCATCCACGGCCGGGCGGAGGGCGCCGAGGAACTGGTCGGGGCGATCGAGCGGCGGGTCGAGGAGGAGCGGGGCGTGACGCTTCCGGAACCGTCCGAGGCCATCACCATCCGGCCCCGGAAGAGCACCGGCTTCGTGGACATCGCCCGTACGCTCTTCCGCGCGTACCCCCGGCGCGCCGTGCTGGGCCTCGCCCTCTTCATCGGGCAGGCGTTCCTGTACAACGCCATCACCTTCGGCTTCGGCTCGATCCTGGTGACATTCTTCGCTGTGCCCAGCGGCAACACCGGCTACTACTTCGCCGTCATCGCGGGCGGCAACTTCCTCGGGCCGCTGTTGCTCTGCCGGCTCTTCGACACCCTGGGACGGCGGCCGATGATCGCGGGGACGTATGTGCTCTCCGGTGTGCTGCTCTTCGTCACCGCCTGGATGTTCGACCGGGGCTGGCTCAACGCGGCGACCATGACGGCCTGTTGGTGCGTGGTCCTCTTCTTCGCCTCGGCGGGCGCGAGTTCCGCCTATCTGACGGCCAGCGAGGTCTTCCCGATGGAGACGCGCGCCCTGGCCATCGCCTTCTTCTACGCCATCGGCACGGCGGCCGGGGGGATCAGCGGCCCGCTGATCTTCGCCGAGCTGACGCGGAGCGGGGTCGTCGGCGATACGGCCCTGGCCTTCTGTATCGGGGCGTCGCTCATGGTCGCGTCCGGGCTGGTGGCCGCGTTCCTGGCCGTACCGGCGGAACGGCGCTCGCTGGAGGACATCGCCGAACCGCTGTCCGCACGCGCCGCGGTGGACGCGCCCTGACGGCCCGGCGGCGGCCCGCTCACGCCCCGGCTGAAGCCCGCGCCCCCGGCTGCGGGCCGCTCACGCGCCGCGCAGCCGTCCGCGCTTGCGCCAGGCCATGACGAGCCCGGCGAGGGCGGGTACGGCGATACAGGCCAGCGCGATGAGGAAGACGGGCGAGGTGGGCGTGGCGGCGTGGCCGCCCGCCACCACGTACGCCGCCGTGTTCGGCACACAGCCGAGCCCGGTCGCCAGCAGGAACGCGGGCCAGCCCATCCGCGACACCGCCGCGCAGTAGTTCGCAGCGGCGAACGGAATGCCCGGGAAGAGCCGGATCGCCAGCATCGAGCGGAAGCCGTGATGGCTCAGCTGCCGGTCGGCCGCGCCCAGCCAGCGGCCGCGCAGCAGCGGGCGCAGCGCGTCCTGCCCCAGCAGTCTGCCCAGGCCGAACGAGACCCCGGCGCCGAGCACCGTACCGGCGACGGCCGCGGCGAGACCGGCCTGGGCACCGAGGAGCACGCCCGCCGCCAGGTTCAGCAGCGGCCGGGGCACCAGCGCGGCGGTGCACAGCCCGTACGCGGCCGCGAACAGCACCACGGCCGCCGCGCCCGGCACCTGCGGCGGCCAGCCGTCGGCCAGCAGCCGGTGCGGCTGCCACACCCACACCGCGGTCGCGGCCCCGGCCAGCAGCGCGGCGAGCAGCCCCAGCCGTGACCACGGCGAGAGCAGCGCGGTGCGGGCACGGCCCACGGCCGGTTCCGGGGAGGGGTCCACGGCCGGTTCCGGGGACGGGTCCACGGCCGGTTTCGGGGAGGGGACGGCGACGTCGAGCATCGGGGGAGCGTAACCGACCGGGACGCGGGCACGCTGTGATGTCGCCCGCCCGTCGGCTGGTTGTCGTCCGGCCGATACGTGGGACGGCCCGGACGATCGCCTCCCGGACACCAGGGGTTCGTCCGCGCCGCACCGGCCCCGCGCACCCCGAAAACCATTCGACGGAGACCGAAGGGTGCGCAATGATCACGGCATGTTCCGGTATGCCTTCCCGATGACGGCGTCCGCGGTCGCGGACGCTTCGAAGGCTGCCTTTTTCTTCTTCGATGCCACCACCGCCGCCGCGCTCGCCGCCGCCGTGGCCGTGACAGCAGCCCACCTCGACGGCGCCCGACGCTGACCCTCCTCGGACCACTCCGACGGACCCCGCCAGGGGAGGGTCGGCCCGGCTCCGGGGTCCGCGCTTCCCTTGTCGTTCCGAGGAGGAACAGCCGCATGTCCGCCACGTCCAAGATGCCCAAGGTCCTTTCCAAGCAGGCCTACGTGCGCACCAAGCCGCATCTGAACATCGGCACCATGGGCCACGTCGACCACGGCAAGACCACGCTCACCGCCGCCATCACCAAAGTGCTCAGCGAGCGCGGCTCCGGCGGCACCTATGTGCCGTTCGACCGCATCGACCGGGCGCCGGAGGAGGCCGCGCGCGGCATCACCATCAACATCGCGCACGTCGAGTACGAGACCGACACCCGGCACTACGCCCACGTCGACATGCCCGGCCACGCCGACTTCATCAAGAACATGGTGACCGGCGCGGCCCAGCTCGACGGCGCCATCCTCGTCGTCTCCGCGCTCGACGGCGTCATGCCGCAGACCGCCGAACACGTGCTGCTCGCCCGTCAGGTGGGGGTCGACCACATCGTCGTCGCCCTCAACAAGGCCGACGCGGGCGACCCCGAACTCACCGACCTGGTCGAACTGGAGGTGCGCGAGCTGCTGTCCGCGCACGGCTACCCCGGCGAGACCACGCCCGTCGTACGGGTCTCCGGGCTGCGCGCGCTGGACGGCGACCCGCGCTGGACCGGCGCGATCGAGGCGCTGCTCGACGCCGTCGACATCTACGTACCGACGCCGGTGCGCTACACCGACGCCCCGTTCCTGCTGCCGGTGGAGAACGTGCTGACCATCACCGGCCGCGGCACGGTCGTCACCGGCGCCATCGAGCGCGGCACGGTGCGCGTCGGCGACCGCGTCGAGGTGCTCGGCGCGGATGTGACGACGGTCGTCACGGGCGTCGAGACCTTCGGCAAACCCATGGAGTCCGCCGAGGCGGGCGACAACGTGGCGCTGCTGCTGCGCGGGGTGGCCCGGGACGCGGTGCGCCGCGGCGATGTGGCCGCGGCGCCCGGCAGCGTCGTACCCCGGCGGCGCTTCACCGCGAGGGTGTACGTGCTGTCGGCGGCCGAGGGCGGCCGTCGTACCCCGGTGGTCACCGGCTACCGGCCGCAGTTCTACCTCCGCACGGCCGATGTGGCCGGCGAGGTGGACCTCGGGGCCGCCGGGGTGGCCCGCCCCGGTGACACCGTGACCCTGACGGTGGAACTGGGCCGCGCGGTGCCGCTGGAGCCGGGGCTCGGCTTCGCGATCCGCGAGGGCGGTCGCACGGTGGGCGCGGGCACGGTGCTCACCGTCGAGCCGTAGGCGCCTTTGACCGAGTGCGGGCTCCCGCTCGCCCACCCCACCGGGGGCGAGCGGGAGCCGCTGCCTGTCCGGGACGGCGCAAGGGGACGGAACAACGGGACGGTGTGATGGGACGGCACAATGGGACGGTGAACGAGCCGATACCCGTGACCCGGACCGTGGACCACGGCACCGCCAAGCTGATGCCGGACGTGGACCGTCCGCGCGCCTGGCTGCTCACGGTGGACGGCGCGCCCCAGTCGTACGTCGACCTGGACGACCCCGGCCACCTGGAGTTCGAGTACGCGCGACGGCTCGCCCACGTCCTCGACGAGACCGGCGAGCCCGGCGCGCCGCTGGACGTCCTGCACCTGGGCGGCGGGGCGCTGACCCTGCCCCGCTATCTGGCCGCCACCCGGCCCGGCTCTCGGCAGCAGGTCGTCGAGGCCGACGGCGGGCTGCTGGAGCTGGTCGCCGAGCAGCTGCCGCTGCCGCCGGGCGGCGCGGGCATCGCGGTGCGCCGGGCGGACGCCCGCGCCGCGCTGGAGGCCGCGCCCGAGGCGTCCGCCGATGTCATCGTGGCCGATGTGTTCGGCGGTTCGCGGGTGCCCGCGCATCTGACGTCGGTCGCCTACGCGCGCGCCGCGGCCCGGGTGCTGCGCCCCGGGGGCACGTACGCGGCCAACCTCGCCGACGGCGCGCCGTTCACCTTCCTCCGCTCCCAACTGGCTACGTTCCGCACGGCGTTCGCGCACCTGTGCCTGATCGCGGAACCCGCTGTGCTGCGCGGCCGCCGGTTCGGCAACACGGTGCTGGTGGCCTCCCAGGGCGAGCTGCCGGTCGGGGCGCTGGCGCGGCGTACCGCGGCCGACGCGTTCCCGGCGCGGGTGGAGCACGGGGCGGCGCTGGAGCGGTTCACCGGCCACGCGGCGCCGGTGCGGGACGAGGACGCGGTGCCGTCGCCGGAGCCGCCGGGCGGCGCGTTCAGCATCGGCTGACGGCACGGCACGCCACGTACGGCGGCGGCTCTCAGAGCTTTTCCGGGGCCGCCACCGGCTCGGTCACGGGCGTCCCCTTCGCGACCGGTTCCGATTCGCGGCGCCGCAGCCTCCGTACGTCCGGTACGCACAGCACGGCCACGGTCAGCAGCAGGATCAGCGACGAGCTGCCCCACAGCGCGGCCGACCGCCCGAAGGCGTTCTCGGCCGGGCCCGCGAGGGCGGTGGCGAGGGGGACCATGGCGATGGAGCCCATCCAGTCGTACGCCGCCACCCGGGACAGCTTGTCCTCGGGGATCTCCTGGTGCAGCGCGGTCATCCAGGACACCCCGAACACCTCGACCGACGCCCCGGCGACGAACATCACCGCGCACAGCACGGGCGCGGACACCGGAACGGCGAGCGCCGCCGTCGGCAGGGCGAACGGCAGCACGCACAGGGAGCCCGCGAACAGCAGCCGACGGGGTCTCCAGCGCGTCATCGTCAGCCCGCCGACGACCGTGCCCGCGCCGAACGCCGCGAGCGCGAACCCCCAGGGCCGCGCCCCGCCCAACTGCTCCTCGGAGACCAGCGGCCCGTACACCGCCTCGGCCGCGGCCACCACCGCGTTGACGACCGAGAACTGCAGCACGATGGTCCACAGCCAGGGCCGCCCCGTGAACTCGCGCCAGCCCTCGCGCAGATCGCGCAGCATGCCGCCGCCGGGTTCGCGCGGTGCGATGTGGCTGACGTCGAGCAGCGCGCGCAGCGCCCCGGCGGCCGCGAACGCGGCGGCGTCGATGGCCAGCACCCAGCCCGGGCCGACGATCGCCACCAGCGCGCCGCCCAGCGCGGCACCGCAGATCTGTGCGCCGTTGGTGCCGACGCGGAACAACGCGAAGGCGCGGGCGGACTGTTCGGCGTCCACGCTGGAGAGCAGCATGCCCTCGGCGGCGGGGCCGAAGAACGCCTGCCCGGTGCCGCTGAGCGCGGCGAGCACGGCCATCTGCCACAGCCGCGCCTCACCCGTGAGCACGAGCACCGCGAAGAGGCCTTGCGAGGCGCAGTTGAGGGCGTTGGCCGCGACCATCACCCGGTGCCGCGGCAGCCGGTCCGCCAACGCGCCGCCGATCAGCAGGAAGGCGACGAGCGGGAGGGTACGGGCCGCGGCCACGAGCCCGACGTCACCGCCGTCCCCGCCCGCGTCCAGGACCGCGAACGCCGCCGCGATGAGGGCCCCGGCGTTTCCGAGACCCGTCACCACCGCGGCGGCGGTCAGCAGTGTGTAGTTGCGGCCCGCCCAGGCGGGGCGGGGTGATCGGGGACGCGGGGCCGGGGGAGTGGTCACGCAGCGGACTATCCCCGGGGGCGGGCCCCGGCGTCCAACCCGATTCCGGCCGCTTCGGTCAGCTGGTCAGGAGCCCTCGGATGGTCAGGAGCCCTCGGCTTGCACCGGACGCAGCGAACTCATGATCTTCTTGATGGTGGCGTCCGGGACCTCGTCCTTGACGCCCTTGGCGGAGTAGAGCACCCAGGTCGCGAAGTCGCCGTTGACGTCCGTGTAGGTGACGGTGACCGCCTTGCCGTCCGTGACGCACTTGTCGGTCTTCTTGACGCCGGTGACCGTCGCCGTGGAGGTGTAACCCTTGAGCCCGTGGTCGCTCTTGAACGGCTTGGCGTCGGTGACCTTGCGGGTGCCGGTCTGCTTCTGGTCGAAGGCGGCGTAGACCCAGTTCTCGGCCTCGATCTTGGCGGCGGAGGCCTCGGTCTTGGCGCCCTGCGCGCCCTTGGTGCCGGTCCCGGCGATGCCGCTGGTCTCCTCCTCGCCGTCCTTGCCCTTGACCGAGCAGGCGTTTTCCTTGAACTTGGCCGGGGCGGACATGATGACGAGCGGGTTGCCCTTGTCGTCCTCGAAGCCGATGCTCAGGTCCGGCTTCTTCACCGACCAGTTCGCGGGCACGTCGAACGCGTCGTGTCGCTTGGGGCTGACGACCGTCTGCCAGCCCGGGATCACCGGCTTCACCTGGGCCGTGTCACCCCCGGCGCGCGGGTTGTCCTCGCCGCCCGCGGAGGGGGCCCCGGCCGGGGCCGAGGTGGTGGCGGAGGGTGAGGGGGCGGTGGACTTCTTCTCGTGCTTCGCCTGCTCGTCCTTGCTGTCGTCCTGGTTCAAGACGACGACGCCGGTGATCACGGCCGCCGCGACGACCGCCACCGCGGCGACGATCGCGATGGTCGCCGTGCGCTTCTTCTTGTCCTGCGGCGACTGGGGTGCCCCGGCCGGTCCGGAGGGCGAATTCCAGCCGTGTGCGGGCTGGTTCTGCGGATGCCCGTAACCCGGCTGCTGCCCCGGCTGCTGTCCCGGCTGGCCGGGGTAGCCCTGCTGTGGCTGCTGATACGGATTCGGTTGCTGATAACCCGGCTGCTGGTACGGGTTCGGCTGTTGGTATCCCGGTTGCTGATAGGGATTCTGATCCTGCGGGTTCTGCTCGCCCCCGGGCGGCTGCTGTCCTGGCCACATGGCCGGTAACGATAGATGGGGCCACCGACGGCGGCTACGGCCGCCCCTTCCCCGAAATTGCTACCCGGTGGTAACTTCCCCGGTATGTCAGAGACACTGCCGTCCATCGGCGACACGCTCGCGGCCACCGTGCCCATGGTGCGCACCCTGAACCTGGAGTTCGTCGAGACGTCGGCGGAACGTGCCGTGGTGCGGCTGCCCGACCAGTCCGACTTCCACAACCACGTCGGCGGACCGCACGCGGGGGCGATGTTCACTCTGGCCGAGTCCGCGTCCGGCGCGGTCGTGCTCGCGGCCTTCGGCGACCAGCTCGGGCGGGCCGTGCCGCTGGCCGTGCGTGCCGAGATCGACTACAAGAAGCTCGCCAAGGGCCCGGTCACCGCGACCGCCCGGCTCGGCCGCCCGGTGGCCGATGTGGTGGCCGGACTCGACGCGGGCGAGCGGCCCGAATTCCCCGTCCGGATCGAGATCACGCGCGAGGACGGAGCGGTCACCGGGGAGATGTCCATCACCTGGACGCTGCGGCCCCAGGGCTGAGAAGCGGTCCCCGCCCCCCTGAACGGCGCCCTCCCCCCTCGTACGGGGCCGTCCGGCGAGCCGATGTGGCCGGGAGCCCGCATCGTGGAATGTGGTGGCCGCGCCGATTGAGTACGCTTCCCGAGTGCGCTCGATCGGGCGCGCGCCGACACAGGGATCGGCATACGGGAGGGAACCGGCGTTGCACATCGAGGAATGGCTCGAGACCGTACCCGCGATCAGTGTCTATCTGCTCGTCGGCCTGGTCATCGGCCTCGAAAGCCTGGGCATCCCGCTCCCCGGAGAGATCGTTCTCGTCAGCGCCTCGCTGCTGGCGGCGTCCCAGGACCACATCAACCCCTACGTCCTGGGCGCCAGCGCCATCGCGGGCGCCGTGATCGGCGATTCGATCGGCTATCTGATCGGCCGCAGGGGCGGTAAGCCCCTGCTCGCCTGGCTGGGCCGTAAATTCCCCAAGCACTTCGGCGCCGAGCATGTGGCGTCCGCCGAGCGGTCCTTCCAGAAGTGGGGCATGTGGGCGGTCTTCGTGGGCCGCTTCATTGCGCTGCTGCGCATCTTCGCGGGCCCGCTCGCCGGGGTGCTGCGCATGCCGTACTGGAAGTTCGCCATCGCCAACGTGCTCGGCGGCATCGTCTGGGCGGGCGGCACCACCGCGGTCATCTACTCGGTCGGGAAGGTCGCCGAGGACTGGCTCAAGCGCTTCTCCTGGCTCGGGCTCGTCCTCGCCCTGTGCTTCGGCCTGGGCTCGATGCTGGTGATGAAGTGGCGCACGAAGAAGGCCGGCCAGCAGAAGGCGGCCCGGCAGGAGGCGGCCGCCCGGCAGGGGACCGCCACCCAGCAGGAGGCGGCCGAGCCGGAGCCCGTCCCGGCCGCCGAGTAGTCCGTACGGCTCAGGCCTGGCTGGCCCGCTCCTCCGCCGCCGCGCGGTGGTGGCGGGCCAGTTCCACATAGCCCTCGGCGTTGAGCCGGACGTGCTCCCGCTCCTCCTCGGTCAGCTCGCGCCTGACCTTCCCCGGAACCCCCGCGACCAGCGAGCCCGGCGGCACCCGCATCCCCTGCGGGACCAGCGCCTGGGCCGCGATCAGCGAGCCCGCGCCGATGTGCGCGCCGTTCAGCACGGTGGCACCCATGCCGACCAGGACGTCGTCCTCGACGGTGCAGCCGTGCAGCACCGCGTTGTGGCCCACCGTGACCCGCTCGCCGACGGTGGCCGGGAAACCGGGGTCGGCGTGCACGGTGCAGTTGTCCTGGATGTTGCTGTGCGCGCCCACGCTGATCGACGCGGCGTCTCCGCGCAGCACGGCGTGGTACCAGACGCTCGCCCCCGCGGCCACCGACACATCGCCGATCACCACGGAGGTCGGGGCGGTGAACGCCTCCGGATCGACCTTCGGCTCCTTGCCGCCCACTCCCGCGATCAGTGCCCGCTCCGCCACTGCCGTCTCCTTCGGTCCGTCGTTGCCGGTCCCGGGCACGTTAGCCCGTCGTCAGCAGCACGCTGCCCACCAGGGCGAGCCCGGCGCCGGTCGCCTGCACCGCGCGCAGCCGCTCGCCCAGAACCACGCGGGCGGCGAGCGAGGTCACCACCGGGTACAGCGAGGCGAGGACGGCGGCGATGGTGACCGGGCCGTGGTGGGCGGCCAGGTTGTAGGTGCCGTTGGCGGCGACGTCGGCCAGCCCCACGCAGGCGAGCGCGGGCAGCGACGCCGCGACGACGCGCAGGCCGCCCTCGGGCAGCGCGCGGGCGCCGCGCCGCACGGAGATCAGCAGCGCGCTGCCGCCGACCGCCACATTGCACACCCGCTGCACGAACAGCGCCAGGAAGAGCCCGGTCAGCGTGCTGGAGGCCTCGGCGATCAGCGCCATCACGGACCCGAAGCCCAGCGCGGCGACCAGGGTGAGCAGCAGGGTCTGCCGCTGGACGGGGTTTCCGCCGGTCTGCGGCCCGCCCGCGAGCACCACCCCGGCCACCGCGACCACGATCCCGGCCAGCTGGAGCAGCCCGGGCCGCTCGCCGAGCACGACCGCGACCGCGAGCGGCACCATGACCCCGCCCAGCGCGCCGAGCGGGGAGACGACGCCCATCGGGCCGAGCGCGAGAGCCCGGTAGAAGCTGAGCATGGCGGCCGGGCCCACCACGCCCGCGGCCGCCGCGAACCACAGCTGCGGCCCGGCCTCGGACCATCCGCCGGTGGCCACGACGATCGCGCCGAGCACGGTCACCGCGATGATCTGCGAGACGACGACCACCGTGAGCGCGGGGGTGCGCCGGGTGAGCAGCCCTCCGCCGAAGTCGGCCAGCCCCCACATGAGGCTGGTGGCAAGAGCGAAGAGTGCGGACATGGAAGAACCTCGCCGTACAGTGTGATGGACGCTGGAGTACACCCCACCGTAGTTCAATTTGTTTGACTCTGCCATTCACGATAGTGGACGGCCCAGGATTTTGGACGGGATGCCCGTGACGGACCTCGATCAGCTCACGCAGTCGCTCGCCCGCAACCTCAAGCGCTGGCGCAACGAACGCGGGTACACCCTCGACGCGCTCGCCGCCCGCGCCGGGGTCAGCCGGGGGATGATCATCCAGATCGAGCAGGCCCGTACGAACCCCAGCGTCGGCACCACCGTGAAGCTCGCCGACGCCCTCGGGGTGAGCATCACCACGCTGCTCGACTACGAGCAGGGACCGCAGGTGACCTTCGTCCCCGCCGACCAGGCCGTGCGGATGTGGTCCACCGAGGCGGGCAGCTACACCGCGCTGCTGGTGGGCACCGAGGCGAACGGGCCGCTGGAGATGTGGGAGTGGCGGCTGATGCCGGGCGACGGCAGCGCGTCCGATCCGCACCCGGCCGGGACGTACGAGCTGCTGCGGGTGACGGCGGGCGAGCTGACCCTGGTCATCGGGGGCCGGACGCACACCGTACCGACCGGCACCTCGGCCGCCTTCGAGGCCAACACCCCGCACGTCTACCGCAACGACGGCGCGGTACCGGTGGAGATGACCATGGCGGTTTCGGTGCCCCCCGCCCGCTGAAACCGGGTCTGTACACCCCGCCCGGCCTGCTAGTTTGAGCGTATGAGTACCCCGATGGACGCCTTCGACGAGGTCCGTCCCGCCGTGGAATGCCTGGACCTGCTGACCGCGCCGGTCGCCGGCGCGCTGCGCGACTGGCGCGGCGCCGGGCCGGTGGAGCAGGTGCTGTACGTGGACACCGACCCGGACAAGGCCGACACCGCCGTGCTCGTCGAGAACTACGGCTCCTCGCTGCTGGAGCAGTCCGCCAACTGCGTGGTGGTGGCCGGGAAGCGGGGCGGCGAGACCACGCTCGCCGCGTGCCTGGTCCTCGCCCACACCCGCGCGGACGTCAACGGGGTCGTGCGCCGCCATCTGGGCGCCCGCAAGGCGTCGTTCGCGCCGATCGACACGGCGACCGGCGAGAGCGGCATGTAGTTCGGCGGCATCACCCCGATCGGGCTGCCCGACGGCTGGCCGCTGCTGCTGGACGCCGCCGTCGCCGACATCCCGTACGCACTCATCGGCAGCGGCGGCCGCCGGGGCAAGCTCATCGTGCCGGGCAAGGTGCTCGCCGGGCTGCCGGGCGCGGTCGTGCTGGAGGGGCTCGCCGCGTAGCGGTCAGCCCCGGCGCCCGGACAGATCCAGCGACAGCGCGGTGGAGTGCTCGGCGAAGCCCAGGCTCCGGTACAGCCGCTCGGCGTCGTCCGTGGCGTGCAGATCGACCCGGGTGACGCCCTGCCCGGCGAACCAGTCGAGCAGCGCCTCCGTCGTGGCGCGCCCGTAACCGCGGCCCTGGTAGCGGGAGTCGGTGCACACGCTGAAGATGAACCCGAAGCGCCCCGCGGGGTGGACGGGCGCGGGCAGCCGCTCCTCCAGCCGCCCCACCGCGCACGCCGCCAGATGCGGGGCGCCCGGCTCGTCCCCGTCCACGACGAACGCGCCGAACACCCGCTCCGGCTCGGCCAGTTGCCGCCGCGCCATCTCCTCGGCCCGCGCCTCCCACGGGCCCGGCTCGTCCTTGCCGCGCATGGCCTGGAACATCAGCCGGCGCAGCCGGACCAGCTCGGCGGCGTCGTCGGGGCGGGCGGCACGTATCGGGACCATGGGGCGACGCTAACCGGTGGGCCGCTCCGGGCCCAAGGTGTTTCTCCCCGCCCGGCCGGCCCGGCCCGCTCGGCCCGGCCGCCCGTTCAGCCCAGGCGCGGGATCTCGATGGCCGGGCAGCGGTCCATGACCATCTCCAGGCCCGCCGCGCGGGTCCGCTCGTACGCCGCCGGGTCGATGACGCCGAGCTGGAACCACACCGCCCTGGCGCCGATGGCCACCGCCTGGTCGGCGATCGGCCCGGCCAGGTCGGAGTTGACGAACACGTCGACCACGTCGACCGGGAACGGGATCTCGGCGAGGGTGGCGTAGCCGGGCTCGCCCAGGACCGTCTCGGCCTTGGGGTGGACGGGCACAATGCGCTTGCCGTGGCGCTGGAGCACTCCGGCCACGCCGTAGGCCGCGCGGGCCTGGTTGGCGGACAGGCCGACGACCGCCCAGGTGTCTCCCAGCTCGCCCAGGATGGTGCGGACCGTCGTGGTGTCGCCGTACATGGGTGCCTCCTGCGGGTGCGGTGTCCGGCCTGCTCTTGGGCGGAAACGGACACCGCGCCCCGGAGATTCCCCGGCGGGTGCCGGGGCCTGTTGACGAGGGGAGGGGTCAGGAGGCCATGCGCTCGCGCAGGCTGCGGGGCCTCATGTCGGTCCACACCTCGTCGACGTAGGCCGAGCACTCGTCCTTGGTGCCCTCCTTGCCGACGCTCTGCCATCCGTCGGGGACGTCGAGGTCGGCGGGCCACAGGGAGTACTGGTCCTCGTCGTTGCGGAGCACCTGGTAGCGGGCGTTGTCGTCCATGAGCTGTTTCTCCTGTCGTTACGGAACTCTTCGTGGAGGTGGTTCTCAGTCCCCCGGCCGGGAACCGGCCGGGGTGTTCGGGGACAGCCCGCGCAGGGTCGGGCTGGCGGTGGCGAGTACGGCCGCGACGGCCATCCCGGCGGAGCACACCAGGATCGCCCGGTCGCCGGGCAGGGCCTGGGCGAGCAGGCCGCCCAGCGCGGGGCCCGCCGCGCCCGCGGCGCCGCAGGCCAGGGCGAGGACGCTGGTGAGCCTGCCGCGCAGCCGGTCGGGGGTGCGCAGCAGCTGTTCCGTCATGATCGCGGTGTTCGCGGTGGGCGGGAACAGCGCCATCAGGGCGAACAGCACCCCGGTCAGATAGCCGCTGTGCACGAAGGCGGCGGCCGGGGTGAGCACGGTCAGCGCCCAGAACACCGCCACGATGGCGCGGTAGGGGCCGAGGCGGCTGTGGAGTACGGGTGCGGCGAGCGCGCCGAGGACGCCGCCCACGCCGAGCATGGCCGCCATCACCCCGACCTCCCCGGAGGGCACCCCCCTGGTTCCGGCGAGCACGATGACGACGAGGTAGAAGGCGCTGAAGAACAGGTTCAGCACGACCGCGCACAGGATGGTGACCCGGATGCGGCGCTCCTGCCACACCCACCGCAGACCGGTCAGTATCTCGTGGCCGAGCCTGCCGGGCGGGGTGGCGGGGCGCTCCTGCCGCGGCAGCCGCAGGAAGAGCAGCGCCACGAAGGAGAGGGTGTGCATGACGGCGTCGGCCAGGAAGGGGACGAAGCGCCCCACGGCGAACAGGAATCCGCCGGTCGCGGTGCCCGAGAGCTGTCCCATCGACGCCCGCGCCGTGTTCATGGAGACGGCCGCGGGCAGCTGGGTGGTGTCCACGAGCAGCGGCAGCGCGGCGTTCTCCGCCGGTTCGAAGAGGGCGGCGGAGGCCCCGAACACCGCCGCGACGGCCACCATATGGGGCACGGTGGCCGCGTCGCTCCACACCGCGACGACCAGGGTGATGGCGGACACCGCCTGGGCCGCTTCACAGCCGAGCATGAGCCTTTTGCGGTCGTACCGGTCCACCAGGACCCCGGCCGGAAGCCCGGCCACCATCTGCGCGGCGGCGATCGTGCCCATCACCAGACCCGAGGCGGCACCCGAACCGGTGAGCGCCAGGACCAGCAGCGGGAACGCGATCATCGACGCGTGGAACCCGAACTCCGAGAGCGCCTGGCTGCCCCACAAGATCCGGTAGCCGCGGTTGCGCGACAGGGCCACCGGCGGGTCCGTGGACGGGGGCGCCTCCACCGGGCCCGACGGCACCGCGCTGTCCCCGGTCATACGGCACCCCGGCAGTCCTGGGCGATGCGGCGCAGCGCGTCCGCGAAGTCCTCGGCCACCGCCGCCACCGTCGACTCCTCGTGGACACCGGGACGGTAGTACCAGGTGAAGCCGAGGCGCCCGTTCTGCACCGCGCCCACGACCTCCAGCAGATGCGATCCGCCCTCGCGGGGGTCGTGGTCCTGGCCGAACGAGCCGTGCTCGGCGTGGACGAGACCGTCCTTGGCCTCGGCGGACCGGGCGTCCCACTGGCCGAGGTAGTTGAAGACGACCTGGGGTCCGGCGCCGGTGCCGGCCAGCCGCTCCCGTACGGCCGCCGAACCGAACGTCCGCAGCGCCCCGAAGCCGAAGCCGTTGCCGGGGACGGCCCGCAGATGACGCCTCACCGACTTGACCAGACCGCGCCAGTCGGGGGACGCGGCATCCCGGGTGGCCGGCACGTCGAAGGAGACCGGATACATCGTGGTGAACCAGCCCACCGTGCGGGAGAGATCGGCGTCCTCCAGGACGTCCTCGCGCCCGTGACCTTCCAGTTCGACGGAGATCCGGTCCCGGCCGGTCCAACGCGCCAGCGCCAGCGCGAGGGCGGCGAGCAGCACGTCGTTGATGCGGGTGCGGTAGGCGGTGGGGGCGGCGCGCAGCAGCGCCTCGGTGTCCGCCTCGTCGATCTCCACCGGAACGGCCCGGCTCTCGGCTCCCGGGGCGGGCGTCTCGTGGTCGACCGGCAGCGGTCGCGCGTCCAGGGCCGAGGCCCAGTGGTCGGCCTCGTGGTCCAGGGCGCCGTCGGCGACCTGCTCGGCTAGCTGCCGGGCCCAGTCCCGGAACGAGGTCGTCTTGGGGCCGAGGTCGACCGCCTCACCCCGCGCGCTCTGCTGGTAGGCGGTGTCCAGGTCGTCCAGCACGATCCGCCAGGACACCCCGTCGATGACCAGGTGGTGGGCGGTCAGGAAGAGGAACGGCCGCCGGGCGTCGCCGAACCGGAAGAGCGCGGCCTTCAGCAGCGGACCGCTGCCCAGGTCGAAGCCCGCGTGCAGGGCGTCGGCGGTCTTCTCCATCGCCGCGTCCGCCTCGTGCGGCGGCAGCCCGGACAGGTCGTACCGGGCGAGCACGGCCGCCGGTTCCGGCTCCGGGTTG
This sequence comes from Streptomyces sp. NPDC005962, assembly GCF_040629205.1. Lineage (NCBI taxonomy): Bacteria > Bacillati > Actinomycetota > Actinomycetes > Kitasatosporales > Streptomycetaceae > Streptomyces > Streptomyces sp. NPDC005962. Next base: position 50,258 of record NZ_JBEXVE010000014.1, read on the forward strand.
TACTGCCGCCACTCGCCGCCGTCCTCGGCGAACCGCATCCGCAGCGCGTCGTGGTGGGCGAGAAGGGCGGTCAGCGCCCGTTCCAGCGCGGACTCGTCCAGCTCCTGGTCCAGCTCCAGCAGGGTGGACTGGTTGAAGTGGTGCGGGTTGACGGTGTGGGTGGCGAAGAACCAGCGCTGGATCGGGGTGAGCGGAAGGGCTCCGGTCACCGGCTCCGCGCCGCCCTCGTCCTGTTCGGTGGTGGCCACGGCGGCCAGGGCGGCCACCGACTGATGGGAGAACAGGTCCTTGGTGGTCAGCCGCAGCCCCGACTGGCGGGCCCGGGAGACGACCTGGATGCTCAGGATGGAATCCCCGCCGAGGTCGAAGAAGTTGTCCTCCACGCCGACCCGGTCCAGCCCGAGGACGTCCGCCCAGATCGCCGCGATCCGGCTCTCCATCGGGGTGCGCGGCGCGACGTGATCCGCGCCCGGGGCCGGTGCGGGCTCCGGGTCGGGCAGGGCGCGGCGGTCGACCTTTCCGTTGGGGGTGAGCGGCAGCTCCGCCACGGTGGCGAACGCCGAGGGCACCATGTGGGGCGGCAGAATCCGGCCCAGGAAGTCGCGCAGCGACCCGGCGGTCGGCGCGGCCTCCTCCGCCGGGACCACATAGCCGACCAGGCGCTTCAGCCCGGACGGATGCTCGGCCGTGGGCCCGGTGTCCCGTACGGCCACCACCGCCTCGCGCACCTCCGGGCTGCGCCGCAGCGCGTTCTCCACCTCGCCCGGCTCGATCCGGAAGCCCCGGACCTTCACCTGGTCGTCGGCGCGGCCGACGAACCGCAGTTCGCCGTCGGCGGTCCAGCGCACCACATCGCCCGTGCGGTACATCCGGCCACCCGCCGGGCCGAACGGATCGGCCAGGAAGCGGGAGGCGGTCAGCCCCGGCCGCCGCAGATAGCCGCGGGCCAGACCGGCCCCGGCCACGTACAGCTCCCCGGCCACGCCCACCGGAACCGGGCGCAGCGCGGAGTCCAGCACATAGGCCCGGGTGTTCGGGATCGGCCCGCCGATCGGCGGCGCCCCCGAACCGGCGGCCAGCGGCCCGGACCAGGTGCTCACCACGGTCGACTCGGTCGGACCGTAGGAGTTGATCATCCGGCGTCCCGGGGCCCAGCGGTCCACCAGTTCGGCGGAGCAGGCGTCACCGCCGACGATCAGGGTGCGCAAGTCCGGCAGGCCCGCCTCCCGCGCCGCCTCCGGCACGGTGGCCAGCGCCGCCGGGGGAATCAGCGTGTGGGTGATCCGGTGCTCGGCCAGCACCTCGGCCAGCCGCTCGCCGAGCAGCGGCCCCTCCTCCGCGACCACGAGCGCCGCCCCGCTGGGCAGGGATACGCACAGCTCCAGTACGGAGGCGTCGAAGCTGGGCGAGGCGAACTGCAGGACGCGGTCCCCGGCCCGGACGCCGTAGTGTCCGGCGGCGGCGGACGAGAAGCTCGCGAGACCCGCGTGGGTGACCACGACCGCCTTCGGCACCCCGGTGGACCCGGAGGTGTAGATGACGTACGCCGGATGGTCCGGGGTCAGCCCCCGGACGGCCGGGGCATGGTCCGGGCCGTCCCCGGCCCACACCGACGCCGAGTCGTCGAGCACCACCAGCGGCTCGGCGTCCCGCAGCATGAACGCCACCCGCTCCGCCGGGTAGTTGGGGTCGACCGGCAGGAACGCGCCGCCCGCCTTCGCCACCGCCAGCTGCGCCACCACCATCTCCACCGACCGTGGCAGCACCAGCGCCACCAGCTTCTCCGGCCCCACGCCGCGCCCGGTCAGCCGGTGCGCCAACCGGTTCGCCGCCGTGTCCAGCTCGGCGAAGGTGAGCGCGCCCGCCCCGTACCGTACGGCCGTGGCGTCCGGGGACACCGCGGCCTGCCGCGCGAACAGCTCGGCCAGCGTGGCCGGGGGGACGGGGCGGGCGGTGGCGTTCCACTCCACGAGGGTGCGCCGCAGCTCGGCCGGGGTGGCGAGCGGCAGCGCGCCCACCGCCCGGTCGGGGTCGTCGGCGATGCCGGTGAGGAGCGTGACGAGGGCCGCGCCCATCCGCTCGGCCGTCGGCGCGTCGAACAGGTCGGTGCTGTAGCTGATCAGCCCGCGCAGGACGCCCCCGTCGGCCTCGGCGAACTCCAGCGTGAGGTCGAAGCTCGCGGTGCTGGTCTCGGGGGCGATGTCCTCCAGGGCGAGACCGGGCAGGTCCAGCGGCCCGCCGGGGAGGTTCTGCAGCACCACCATCGCCTGGAACAGCGGTGTCCGGCTGGTGTCCCGGGCGGGCTGCACCTCGTCCACCACCCGCTCGAACGGCACGCTCTGGTGGGCGAAGGCGTCCAGGACGGTGCCGCGCACATCGGCCAGGAAGTCGGTGAAGCCGCGCTCGGCGTCGACCGAGGAGCGCAGCACCAGGGTGTTGACGAAGAAGCCGATCAGATGCTCCGCCTCGGCGCGCTCCCGCCCCGAGGTGACCGTCCCCACGGCGATGTCGTCCTGGCCCGACAGCCGGGCCAGCAGCACCTGGGCCGCCGCCACCAGCGTCATGAAGAGGGTGGTGCCACGGGCCTGTCCGTACTCCTTGAGGCGCCGGTTCACCGCGGCCGGTACGTCGAACTCCACCGTCGCGCCGTGTCCGCTGCGCACCGCCGGACGCGGCCGGTCGGTGGGCAGCTCCAGCGGCTCGGCACCCCTCAACTGCTGTGTCCAGTACGCCAGTTGCTCATCGGTGGACGGGCCGTCCAGCTCGGCCCGCTGCCAGGCCGCGAAGTCGGCGTAACCCACCGGAAGTGGTGGCAGCGCCGCCGCGTCGCCACGTGAGCCCGCCCGGTACAGCTCGCGCAGATCGCCCATGAGGACGCCGGTGGACCAGCCGTCGGTGATGATGTGATGCAGCGTCAGCGTCAGGGCGTGGTCCTCGGCGTCCAGCCGGATCAGCCCGGCCCGCAGCAGCGGGCCGCGCCGCAGGTCGAACGGGCGCTCCCGCTCCCTCGCCAGCAGCTCCGTCAGCTCCGCCTCCCGCCGCTCGGCGGGAAGCTCCGACAGATCGTGCCGGGTGAGGTGGATGGCGGACGGCTCGTGCACGATCTGCACCCCGCGTCCGTCCACCGCGTCGAAGGTGGTGCGCAGGGACTCGTGCCGGGCCACCAGCGCGGTCAGCGCCTCCTCCAGCGCCCGGACGTCGAGGGCGCCGCGCATCCGCAGCGCCAGCGGGGTGATGTATTCGGTGCTGTCCGGGGCGAAGGAGTCCAGGAACCACAGGCGCTGCTGTGGATACGACAGCGGCAGCTCCCCGTCCCGGGGCACCGGGGCGATCGGCGCGGACACCCCGCCCGTGGCGCCGCTCGCCTCGGTGAGGGCCGTGGCCAGGGCGGCCACGGTGGAGTGGCTGAACACCAGCCGGGGCGACACCTCCGCCCCGAACGCCTCCCGCAGCCGCGAGGTGAGCCGGATGCTGAGGATGGAGTCACCGCCGAGGACGAAGAAGTCGTCCTCGGCGCCGACCTGTTCGACGCCCAGCACCTCGGCCAGAATCCGCGCGGTGCGCCGTTCGGCCTCATCCCGCGGGGCGACGTAGGCCGCGCGGTCCGGGGTGTGATCGGGCGCGGGCAGCGCCGCCCGGTCCAGCTTGCCGTTGCGGCTCAGCGGCAGCGCGTCCAACAGGACGATCGCCGACGGCACCATGTAGTCGGGGAGGGCGGCCGCCGCGTGGGTACGCAGCTCCGCGCCGTCCACGGCCCGGTGGCCGCCCGGCACCACATAGGCCACCAGCCGCTTCACCCCGGGCCGGTCCTCGCGGGCCACCACCGCGGCGTCCGCCACCGAGGGGTGCGCGGTCAGTACGTTCTCCACCTCGCCCGGCTCGATCCGGAAGCCCCGGACCTTCACCTGATGGTCGGCGCGGCCGACGAACTCCACCGTGCCGTCCGCCCTGCGCCGCGCCAGGTCCCCGGTGCGGTACATCCGCTCCCCGGCGGGTCCGTACGGATCGGCGAGGAAGGCCGCCGCCGTCGCGCCGGACCGGCCCAGATAGCCACGGGCCACGCCCTCACCGGCGACGAAGAGTTCACCGACGACACCGGGCGGTACGGTCCGCAGCCGCGCGTCCAGGACGTACACCCGCATGTTGTCCAGCGGCCCGCCGATCGGCACCACATCGGGCACCTCGTCGGCGCGGGACATCGGGAAGGCGGTGGCGAACGTCGTCGTCTCGGTCGGCCCGTAGCCGTCGACGACGGTCAGCCCGGGGCAGGCCGCCAGCACCCGGCGCACGGCCGCCGCCGGAACCACGTCGCCGCCGGTCCACACCTCGCGCAGCCCCGCGAAACACTCCGGGGCGTCCTGCGCCAGCAGCCGGAACAGCCCGGCCGTCAGCCACAGGCCCGTCACCCCGTGTCCGGCCACCAGCCGCCGCAGGCCCGCCGCGTCCAGCTCGCCCGGCGGGGCCACCACCACCTGACCGCCGCGCAGCAGCGGCACCCACACCTCGTAGGTGGCGGCGTCGAACGCCACCGGGGAATGCAACGGCACCCGTGCGTGTCCGCCGCCATCGAAGGCCCGGTGGAAGGCGAGCGCCGCCACATCGCGGTGGCGCACCCCCACGGCCTTCGGCACCCCGGTCGACCCGGAAGTGAACATCACATACGCCAGGTTGTCCCGGTCCACCGGCACGGCGGGCGGTGTCCGCCCGCCGCCGCGCACGGCCGTCACATCGTCCGCCGTCAGCACGGTCTTCGCGCCGGTCTGCTCCAGCAGCACCCGCTGCCGTGCGCCCGGCGCGCGGGCGTCCACCGGTACGTACACCCCGCCCGCCCTGACCACCGCGAGCTGCGCCACGACCAGCTCGGCCGACCGGTCCATGAGCAGCGCCACCCGCTCCTCGGCGCCCACCCCCGACTCGGCCAGTACGGCGGCCAGTTGACCCGCCCACGCGTCCAGGTCGCGGTAGCTCAGGCCCGTGCCGCCGTCCGTGACGGCGATCGCCTCCGGGGTCCGCGCCGCCTGCTCGGCGAACAGCTCCGCGAGCGAGCCCCGGGGCAGCGGGCGGGCGGTGTCGTTCCACTCCCGCACCGCCCGGCGCTCCTCGGCGCCGGTCAGCAGCCGCAGCTCGTCCAGGGTGCGCCCGGCGCCGTCGGCGATGCCGGTCAGCAGCGTCTCCAGATGGCGCGCCGCCCGCCTTGCCGTCGCCGCGTCGAACAGCGCCGGATCGTAGGCGATGTCGAAGCCGAGCCGGTCGCCGAGATAGGCGCGCAGGCACAGCGGGAAGTTCGTGGCGTCCTCGGCCCGCACCTCCCGGATGGCGATCCCCGCACCGGACGCCGACTCCTCGTCGAACGGATAGTTCTCGAAGACCACCATGGAGTCGAACAGCCCCTCGGCGGCAGGCAGTTCGCTCAAGGCCTGAATCCGGGCGAGGGAGACGAAGTCGAAGCGGCGCGACTCGCTCTGCTGCTCCTGGAGTTCCCGCAGCCACCCCGCCACCTCGCGGCCGCCGTCGGCCACGGCCCGGGTGGGAACCGTGTTGATGAACATGCCGACCATCGTCTCCACGCCCGGCAGCCCGTCCGGGCGGCCCGAGGCGGTGGTGCCGAACACCACGTCCCGCTCGCCGCCGTACCGGGACAGCAGCAGCGCCCAGGCGCCCTGCACCACCGTGTTGACGGTCAGCCCCCGGCCGCGGGCCGTCTCGCGCAGCCGCGCGGACACCTCGACGGTCAGCTCCAGCCGGGTCAGCGCGCCGGAGGTGGCGCGGTGCGCCTCCCGGGGCGGCCGGTCGTACGGCAGCGGGGTCCGGGCGCCGAAGCCCGCCAGGACGTCCCGCCAGTGCCGCTCGGCCCGCTCCTGGTCCTGCTCCCGCAGCCAGCGCAGGAAGTCCCGGAACGGGCGGCGCGCGGGCGGGCTCACGGTGCGGCCCTCGGTGAGCGCCGCGTAGTGCTCGCACACCTCGGCGAAGATCTGTCCGGTGGACCAGCCGTCGAGCATCAGATGGTGCGAGGTCCACACCAGCATGACCTCGTCGCCGGTCAGCCGCGCCACCGCGATCCGGCTCAGCGGGGCCTCGGTCAGCTCCATCCCGGCCGCCCGGTCCTCGGCGAGCAGCCGCTCCAGCGCGGCCTGTCGCCCGTCCGGGGAGAGGTCCCGCCAGTCGTGCCGCGCGGTGGGCAGCGCGACATGGCGGCGCACCACCTGGACGGGCTCCTCAAGCCCCTCCCAGCGGACCTCGCTGCGCAGCACCGGCGTACGGTCGGTGACCCGCTGCCAGGCGGCGGCGAAGGCGTCCGGGTCGCCGATGCCGCCGATGCGCAGCGCGATCTGGTCGAAGTAGGCGCCCTGGGTGTCGACCAGGCCGTGGAAGAGCATGCCCGCCTGCAACGGGGTCAGCGGATAGATGTCCTCCACGTCCCTGCCGTCGCCCGCGATCAGGTCCACCTGGCGCTGGTCGAGCCGGGCGAGCGGGAAGTCGGCGGGGCTGCGGCCGCCCGCGCCGGGCTCCGCGCAGTGCGCGACGATCTCCCGCAGCGCGGCGGCCACGTCCTCGGCGAGACGGCGCACGGTCGCCTCGTCGTACATCAGCGCCGGGTACGTCCAGCCCAGCTCCAGACGGCCGTCCTGGACCGCCCCGGTGACCTCCAGCAGATACGTACGGGTCTCACCGTCCGGCGCGTCCCTGCCGGTCGAGGGCAGCGCGCCCCGGATGAGCCCGGAGGCATCTTCCGCGGCGGCCACGTCCCACTGGCCGTGGTAGTTGAACCCGATCTGCGGCGCCGGGCCGCCCCGCAGCCGCTCGGCCGCGGTGGGGGAGAGGTGGCGCAGCGCGCCGTGACCCAGCCCGCGGTGCGGGACGGCGTGCAGCTGCTCCTTGACGGACCTCAGCGTCGTCCGCCAGTCCGCGCCGGGTGCGACGGTCAGCGCGAGCGGGAACTCGGCGGTGAACCAGCCGACCGTACGGGAGAGGTCCAGCTCGTCGAAGAGGTCCTCGCGGCCGTGGCCCTCCACGCCGATCAGCACGGTGTCGCCGCCGGTCCAGCGGGCCAGGCTGCGGCCGAGCGCGCTGAGCAGCACATCGTTGATCTGGGTGCGGTAGACGTCCGGGACGTCGCGGAGCAGCGCGTCGGTCTCGGCGCGGCCGAGGGTGACGGTCACTGTGGCCGCCGTCGCCTGGGTGTTGGCGCCCTCGCGGTCGACGGGGAGCGGGGCGGGCGCGGTGTGCGCGGCCCGCGTCCAGTACTCCAGGTCGCCGTCGAGTCCGCCGGAGCGCACATGCTCCGCCAGCCGCGCCGCCCAGTGCGCGTAGGCGCTGCTCGCCGGGGGCAGAGCGGGCGTGGCACCGGCGGTGGCCTGGTCGTACGCGGACTCCAGATCGCCGAGGAGGACGCGCCAGGAGACGCCGTCGACCACCAGATGGTGCACGGTGATCAGCAACTCGGGCGCCTGCTGCGGACCGTGGGTGAACAGCAGCGCGCGCAGCACCGTGCCCTCGGCGATGTCCAGCCCGGTCTGGGCCGCCACCGTGGCCTCCCGTACGGCGCGCGACCGGGCCTCGTCGCCGAGCCCGGACAGATCGTGCCGTGCGAGCAGCGGTCCGGGCGCGGTGGCCAGGACCTCCTGCCGCCACTGACCGTCGATGACGAGGAACCGGGTGCGCAGCGCCGCGTGGTGCGCCACCAGCGCGTCCAGGGCCCGGCCGAGGGCGGCCTCGTCGAGGTCGTCGGCGAGCCGCAGCCGGTGGGTCATGGTGAAGTGGTGCGGATCGCCGGGCCGCCGCCCCTCCAGGTACCAGTGCTGGATCGGGGTCAGCGGCGCCGGGCCCGCCGGCGGACCGGCCGGGGTGTCGTCCGGCGCCGGGGCGGAGCCGACGCTCACCGAGAGTTCCGCGATGGTTTGGTGGCGGAAGATGTCCTTGGAGGTGATCCGCAGTCCGGCCTGCCGGGCGCGGGAGACGATCTGGATGCTGAGGATCGAGTCGCCGCCCAGGGCGAAGAAGTTGTCCTCCACCCCGATCCGCGGGGCGCCCAGCACCTCCGACCACACGCGCGCGAGCAGGGTTTCCGTCTCGGTGCGGGGTGCCAGATACGCGGTCTCGGCGTCCGGCTGCGCGGGCGGTGCGGGCAGGGCCCGCCGGTCGACCTTTCCGGCGTCCGTGCGAGGCACCCGGTCCAGCGTCACGAAGGCCGCCGGGACCATGTAGTCGGGCAGGGTCCGCTTGAGCCGGGCGCGCAGTTCCACCGCGCCGGGCGCCGCGTCCGCCCCCGTGGCCACGAGGTAGCACACCAGCCGCCGGTGGCCGGTGTCCTCCCGGGCCACCACCACGGCGTCCTCGACCGCCGGATGGTCCAGCAGGGCGGCCTCGATCTCACCGGGCTCGATGCGGAAGCCACGGATCTTGACCTGTTCGTCGGCGCGGCCGAGGAATTCGAGCGTCCCGTCCGCCGTCCAGCGGGCCCGGTCGCCGGTGCGGTACATCCGGGAGCCGGGCGGGCCGTACGGGTCGGCGGTGAAGTGGCGCGCGGTCAGCCCCGGCCTGCCGAGGTAGCCGCGCACCACCTGGGCACCGGCCAGATGCAGTTCGCCGGGCACCCCGGGCGGCACCGGCCGCAGCGCCTCGTCCAGGACGTACGCCCGCAGGTTGTGCCCGGGGCGCCCGATGAGCGGACGGTCCCCGAGGTCGGCGAGGCGCCCGTACACCGCGTCGACGGCGCATTCGGTGGGCCCGTAGAAGTTGTACGCCGCCACCCCGGGCACCGCGCGCAGCTCCCGCCACAGCGCCGACCCCAGCGCCTCGCCGCCCACCATGACGATCCGCGGCCGGTGCCCGCCGTTGAACATCCCCCCGCCGAACAGCCCCGCGGCCATCAGCTCGTGGAGATACGACGGGGTCAGGTCGAGGAAGTCCAGCTCCCGGGAGCGGACCAGCCCGACCAGGGCGTCGGGGTCGAGCCGTACCGCGTCGTCGATCAGATGCACCTCCTGGCCCGCGGCCAGGAACACGGCGCCCTCCCAGGAGGTATCGAAGGAGAACGCGGCGGTCAGCGCGGCGCGCAGCGGACGGCCCGCCTCGGCGGCGTGCGGCGCGATGAGCCCGGCCAGGTGGTCGTGGCAGAGGTTGACCAGCTGGCGGTGCTCGACGGCGACGCCCTTGGGGCGGCCGGTGGAACCCGAGGTGTAGTTGACGTAGGCCGTGTTCGCGGGGCGCAGCGGGGAGCGCCGGTCCCGGTCGGTCGGGTCGGTGGCGGGCAGGTCGCCGAGGGGTGCGTCGCGCAGCGCCTCGGGGGTGAGGACGGTCTCGGGGCCCGAGTCCGCCAGCAGGAACCGGACGCGCTCGGCGGGCAGTTCCGGATCGACGTACAGATAGGTGCCGCCCGCCTTGAGGACCGCGAGCTGGGCCACCATCAGCTCGGCGGTGCGCGGCAGCCTGACCGCGACCACCTTCTCGGGACCGGCCCCGAGGGCGATGAGGTGGTGGGCCAGCCGGTTGGCTCGGGCGTTCAGCTCCGCGAAGTCGTAACGGGTGTCCCCGGCCACCAGCGCCGTGGCGTGCGGGGTGCGGGCCGCCCGCTCCTCGAAGAGGCGCGGGAAGGTGGTGTCCGGCACCGGCAGCGCGGTGGCGTTCCACTCCTCCAGCACGGTGTGGCGCTCCCGCGCGGTCAGCAGCGGGAGTTCACCCACCGGACGGCCGGGGTCCTCCGTCACCGCCTCCAGCAGCAGCCGCAGCTGACGGGTCATCCGCCGCACGGTCTCCGCGTCGAACAGATCGGTGTTGTACTCCACGAAGCCCGTCAGCGCGCCCTGGTGTTCCACGAAGTCGAAGCCCAGGTCGAAGGCGGCGGTCCGGCTCGGAATGCGGACGGGCTCCACGGTGAGCCCGGGCAGGCTCGGCACCTCGCTGCCCAGATTGTGCAGCGCCACCGTCACCTGGAACAGCGGGGTGCGGCTGGTGTCCCGCTCCGGCTGGAGCGTGTCCACGATCCGCTCGAACGGCACGTCCTGGTGGGCGAAGGCGTCCAGGACGGTGTCGCGCACCTCCCGGAGCAGTTCGCCGAACGGGCGCTCCGCGCGCACCCGGCCGCGCAGCACGAGGGTGTTGACGAACATCCCGACCAGGCGCTCCAGCTCGGGCCGCTCCCGGCCGGAGGTCACGGTGCCCACCGCGATGTCCTCCTGCCCCGACCAGCGCGCCAGCAGCACCTGGCAGGTGGCGAGCAGAGTCATGAAGAGCGTGCCGTCGCCGCTCCGCCCCGTCTCCCGGAGCCGGTCCACCAGCTCCGCGTCCAGGGTGAAGTCCAGCAGCGCGCCGTTCTTGGTCTGCACGGCCGGGCGCGGCCGGTCGGTCGGCAGCTCCAGCGGGGCCAGGTCGGCCAGTGTCTTCCGCCAGTGGTCCAGCTGCGGTTCCACCGCGGCGGCGCCGCCGTCCGGATCGCGCTGCCAGGCCGCGTAGTCGGCGTAACCCAGCGGCAGCGGGGGCAGTTCGGGGCTCCGCCCGGCCACCGCCGCCGTGTACAGCTCACTCAGATCGTCGCTGATGACGGCAGTGGACCAGCCGTCCGTGACGATGTGATGCATCGTCAGCGTGAGGACGAGCTCCTCGTCGTCCAGCCGGATCAGGGACGCCCGCAGGAGGGGACCGGTGCTCAGATCGAAGGCGGTGGCACCCTCCCTTGCGAGCAGCCGCTCCAGCTCCCGTTCGCGCTCGGCGGCGGGGAACGCGGTGAGGTCGTGGCACGGCAGCTCGACCCGGTACGGGGCGTTGATCCGCTGCACCCCGCGGCCGTCCACCTCGGCGAATGTGGTGCGCAGCGGCTCGTGCCGGGCTACGAGTCCGTCGAGGGCGGTGTGCAGGGCGCCGGTGTCCAGCCGCCCGCGCAGCCGCAGCGCGAACGGGGTCACATACTCGGTGTCGCGGTCGTCGAAGCCGTCCAGGAACCACAGGCGCTGTTGGGCGTGCGACAGCGGCAGGTCCCCGCCCCGCTCCACGGCCGGGATCACCTCGCGCGGCGCGGCGCCGCTGTCCGGTGCGCTCAGCGCGGCGGCGAGGGCGGCGACGGTGGCATGGGTGAACAGGGACCGTGGCGAGACGTCCGTGCCGAAGGCGGTACGCAGCCGGGAGGCCACCCGGATGGCGAGGATCGAATCGCCGCCCAGGGCGAAGAAGTTGTCCTCCGCCCCGGCCTCCTCGACCCCCAGCACCTCGGCCCACACCCGGGCCACCGTGGCTTCCGCGTCGGTGCGCGGGGCGATCCGCTCGGCGCCCGTCGCGAAACCGTCCGCGCCCGGGGCGGGCAGCGCCGCCCGGTCCAGCTTGCCGTTGGCGGTCAGCGGCAGGGCGTCCAGAGCGACGTAGGCGGCCGGAACCATGTGCTCGGGCAGGGCGCGCCCGAGGAACTCCCGCAGCTCTGCGGCGGACGGCGGCGCGCCCTGACCGGTGGCCACCGTGCGCGTGGCCACGGTGTAGGCCACCAGCCGCCGCACCCCGGGCCGGTCCTCCCGCGCGGTCACCACGGCGTGTGCCACGCCCGGATGCGCGGTCAGGGCGGCCTCGATCTCACCTGGTTCGATCCGGAAACCGCGGATCTTCACCTGGTCGTCGGCGCGGCCCAGATACTCCAGCTCGCCGTCCGCGCTCCACCGGGCCCGGTCGCCGGTGCGGTACATCCGGCTGCCCGCCGTGCCGAACGGGTCGGCGACGAAACGGGACGCGGTCAGCCCCGGCCGTCGCAGATAGCCACGGGCCAGCCCCGCGCCCGCCACGTACAGCTCGCCCACCGCACCCGGCGGCACCGGCTGGAGAGCGGCGTCGAGGACGTAGATCCGCAGGTCGGGGATGCCGGTGCCGATGCCGCTGCCGGTGGCGCGGGCGGCGGTGGCGCGGTCGAGGGCGGTGTGGGTGACGTGCACGGTGGTCTCGGTGATCCCGTACATGTTGACCAGCACCGGCGCGGTGCCGGTGTTCGCGTGTTGCGCGTACCAGCTCTCCAGGCGGCGCGGATCGAGCGCCTCACCGCCGAAGACGACCCGGCGCAGCGAAAGCCGCGCCCCGGGATTCTCCTCATCGGCGCGCATCAGGGCGTAGAACGCCGACGGCGTCTGGTTGAGCACCGTCACCCGCTCGTCCGCCAGCAGCCGCAGGAACTCCTCCGGGGAGCGCGAGACCGCGTACGGGACGACCACGAGCCGACCGCCGTGCAGCAGCGGCCCCCAGATCTCCCACACGGAGAAGTCGAAGGCGTAGCTGTGGAACAGCGTCCACACATCGCTCTCGTCGAACGAGAACCACTGCCGGGTCTGCGAGAACAGCCGGACCACATTGGCGTGCGGGACGACCACGCCCTTGGGCAGACCGGTCGATCCCGAGGTGTAGATGGCGTAGGCCGGACTGTCCGGCAGCGGCCGGGCGGTGGCCGGTACGGAGGCCGGGCGCTGCCGCAGATCGGCGGCCACCGCCGGGTCGTCCAGGCACAGCCGGGGCACGGCGGCGTCGGCCGCGATCCGCTCGTCGACGGCGGTCGTGGTCAGCAGCAGCACGGGCTCGGTGTCGGCGAGCATATGGGCGATCCGCCCGGACGGCTGGTCCGGATCGATCGGCAGATACGCCGCCCCGGTCTTCAGCACGGCCACGATCGCCACGATCATGTCGAGCGAGCGGGGCAGGGCCAGCGCCACATACCGCTCCCGCGCCGCGCCCTGGGCGGCGAGCCGATGGGCCAACTGCCCCGCACGGCAGTCGAGTTCGGCGTACGACAGGGACTCCGCGCCGCAGGTGACGGCGGTCGCGTCCGGGGTGCGGGCGGCCTGCTCCTCGAACAGGTCCACCACGGTCCGCTCCGGCGACCCCTGGGCCGAGCCGTTCCACTCCACCAGGACGCGCTGCCGCTCCTCGTCCGTCATCCACGGCAGAGCCCGCAGCGGGCGGTCCGGGTCCGCCGCGATCCCCGTGAGCAACTGGCACAGCCGGTCGGCGAGGGCGGCCGCGGTCCCGGCGTCGAACAGCTCCGGGTCATAGCCGAGGTCGAAGCCGAGCCGGTCGGAGAGATGGGCCCGCAGGCTCAGCGGGAAGTTCGTGGCATCGGTCGACTCGACGTCGAGGATGCGCAGCCCCGCCTCGCGCGCCGAGGAGTCGTCGAAGGGGTAGTTCTCGAACGCCACCATGCTGTCGAAGAGCGGCGTACCGGCCGGGACCTCGCTCCAGGCCGCCAGCTGGGCCAGCGACACGGATTCGAAGCCCCGGGACCCCGCCTGCGCCATCTGGAGTTCCCGCAGCCACTCGGCGGTGTTCCGGGCGCCGTCGACCCGTACCCGGGTGGGCAGGGTGTTGATGAACATGCCCACCATGGACTCGACCCCGGCCAGCTCCGCCGGGCGGCCCGAGACGGTGGTGCCGAAGACCACGTCCGGCTCGCCGCTGTACCGGGACAGCAGCAGCGCCCAGGCGCCCTGCACGATCGTGTTGACGGTCAGGCCGCGGCGCCGGGCCGCCTCGCGCAGCTCCGCCGAGACCCCGGCCCCGAGCGCCACCGCCACGGTCGCCGACGACCCGGCCCGGTGCGACTCCAGGGGCTTGCGGTCGTACGGCAGCGGCGTGGGCGCGGTGACCCCCGCCAGCAGCGCCCGCCAGTGCTCCTCGGCCTCCCGCCCGTCCTGGCCCTCCAGCCAGTGCAGATAGTCGCGGAACGGCCGCCGGGCGGTCAGTGCCGGGCGGTCCCCCCGGGCCGCCGCGGCGTACCGCTCGCACACCTCGGTGAAGACCTGGGCCAGGCTCCAGCCGTCCAGGATCAGATGGTGCGAGGTCCAGATCAGCGCCACCTGGTCATCGGGGAGCCGTACGATCGTCAGCCGCATCAGCGGCGGCGCCGTCAGATCCAGGCCGAGTGCCAGATCCTCGGCGCGCAGCCGGTCCAGCTCGGCCGCCCGCCGCTCCTCCGGCAGTTCACGCCCGTCGACATGGGTGACGGGCACGGCGGCCCGGCGGCGTACGAACTGCACGGGCCGTTCGACGTCCTCCCACACCACGCCGCTGCGCAGCACGGGGGTGCGGTCGACCGTCTGCTGCCAGGCGAGGGCGAACGCGTGCGGATCGCCCACCCCGGCCAGCGTCAGGGTGGCCTGGTCCAGATACACGTCCTGCCCGTCGCCCACCAGACGGTGGAAGAGCATGCCCTCCTGGAGCGGGGTCAGCGGATAGACGTCCTCGGTCCCGCGCCCGTCCCCGACGAGGCGGTCCACACCCGCCTGGTCCAGCCGGGCGAGCGGGAAGTCCGACGGCGTACGGCCCCCGGCGTCCGGTTCGGCGCAGTGGCCGACGATCTCCCGCAGCGCCGCCAGCATCGCGTCCGCGAGCCGCCGGATGGTGGCCTCGTCGTGGACGCGGTCGGAGTAGAGCCAGCTCAGCTCCAGTTCACCGGCGGACACCACACCCGACACATCGAGCGGATAGGTCGAGGGCTCATCGGGGTCGAGATCCTGCCCCCACGTCTCGCCGGTGAGGGTGAACGCGTCGTCGCCCGGTACGGAGTCCCACTGGCCGTGGTAGTTGAAGCAGACGCCCGGCAGCGGGGCGTCGCGCAGTGCGCGGGCGGGGGCGCCCGGGGCGCTCAGGTGGGCCAGTGCCTCGTAGCTCAGGCCCCGGCGGGGCAGCGCCCGCAGCTGCTCCTTCACGGACTTCAGCACCGCGCCCCAGCCGCCGCCGGGCACGGTGAGCGCCACCGGGTACTGGGTGGTGAACCAGCCGACGGTCCGGGACAGTTCGACGGTGTCGTCGATCTCCTCCCGGCCGTGGCCCTCCATGGCCACCAGCACCCGGTCGGTGCGTGTCCAGTCGGCGAGCACCCGGCCGAGCGCGCTCATCAGCACGTCGTTGACCTGCGTCCGGTACACCCCCGGCACCCGGCGCAGCAGCGCGTCGGTGGTGTCCTGGTCGAGCCGTACCCGGACCGTGCGGGTGGTCCCGGCGGTGGCGCGGCCGGGGTGGTCGACGGGCAGCTCCGCGCCGCCCGTCCGTGCCACGTCCTCCCAGTACGGCAGGTCACCGTCCAGCTCCCCGGCCAGGACGTGTTCGCTCAGCCGGTGGGCCCAGTGGGTGAACGGGGTGGAGACCGGGTCGAGCCGCACCGGGTCCCCGGCCACGGCCTGCCGGTACCCGCTCTCCAGATCGCCGAGCAGGATGCGCCACGAGACGCTGTCCACGGCCAGGTGGTGCACGGTCAGGAACAGCCGCGGCCGGGCGCCCGCGCCGCGCAGGATCAGCGCGGCGCGCAGCAACACGCCCGTGGCGAGGTCGAGTTCGGCGCGGGCGGCCTCGGCGGCCGCCTCGGCGGCGGTGTGCGCGGCGTCCCCCTCGAGACCCGACAGGTCGTGGCGGCGGATCAGCGGGCCCGCCACCGGGCCGTCGGCGTGCTGGCGCCACTCTCCGTCGGCTTGGACGAACCGGGTCCGCAGCGCCGGGTGGTGGGCGGCCACCGCCTCCAGGGCGGTGTTCAGCGCGGACTCGTCCACGTCGTACGGCAGGTCCACGACCATCGACATGGTGAAGTGGCGCAGCGGGCCGTGGGTGGCGAAGAACCAGTGCTGGATCGGGGTCAGCGGCGCCGGGCCCGTCGGCGTCTCGGCGGCGGTGACGGTGCCGGTATCCGCACCGGGTGCGGTGCGCGGGGCGATGGCGGCGGCCAGGTCGGCGATGGTCTGGTGCAGGAAGATGTCCCGGGAGCTGAGCCGCAGTCCGGCCTGGCGCGCCCGGGAGACGGCCTGGATGCTGAGGATCGAGTCGCCGCCGAGTTCGAAGAAGTTGTCCGTCACCCCGACCTGTTCGGCGCCCAGCACCTCGGCCCAGATCCGCGCGAGCTCCTCCTCCGCCGGGGTGCGCGGAGCGGTGTAGGCGTTCTCGCGCCGGTCGGTGTCGGGCCGTGGGGCGGGCAGCGCCCGCCGGTCGAGCTTGCCGCTCGTGGTGAGCGGCATGGCGTCGAGGGCGAGGAAGGCACCCGGAATCATGTGGCCCGGCAGTGTGCGCCCGAGGGCCGCCCGCAGCTCCTGCGTGGTGGGCGGCGTGGCGGCCGCGGCCGGTACGTAGTAGGCGGCGAGCCGCGCGTGGTCCCGCTCGTCGGTCACGGCGACCACGGCCGCCTCGGCGACGGACGGCAGATCGAGCAGCACGGCCTCGATCTCGCCCGGTTCGACCCGGTGGCCCCGGATCTTCACCTGGTCGTCGGCGCGGCCGAGGTAGTCCAGCTCCCCGGCGGCGGTCCAGCGGGCCACGTCGCCGGTGCGGTACATCCGGGCTCCGGCGGGCCCGAACGGGTCGGCCACGAAGCGCGCGGCGGTGAGCCCGGGGCGGTGCGGATAGCCGCGCGCCAGCTGGTCCCCGGCGAGATACAGCTCGCCCGCCACCCCGGCGGGCACCGGCCGGAGCCGGGCGTCGAGTACGTAGGCGCGCAGATTGCCCAGCGGCCGCCCCACCACCGGACGCCCGGTGCCGCCGATCCGGGCGGCGAGCGCGTCGATGGTGCACTCGGTCGGACCGTAGAAGTTGTACGCCGTGGTGCCGGGGGCCTCCGCCAGCTGCCGCCACAGCGTCTGGCCGATGGCCTCGCCGCCCAGCATCAGCACCCGGGGGCGGTGCCGGGGGTCGGTGAGCAGCCCGGCCGGGAGGAGCTGCCGCAGATACGACGGGGTGAGGTCGAGGAAGTCGATCCGGTGCCCGGCGATGTGGTCGACGAGCGCGGCCGGGTCGAGCCGGGTGGTCTCGTCGATCAGGTGCAGCTCATGGCCGTCCGCCAGCAGCAGCAGCCCCTCCAGCGAGGTGTCGAAGGAGAACGACGCGGTCAGCGCGGCGCGCAGCGGACCGCCGCCCGCCTCGGCCACGAAGCCGTGACGGTGGCCCACCAGCAGGTTCACCATGGCCCGGTGGGTCACGGCCACGCCCTTGGGGCGGCCGGTGGAGCCGGAGGTGTAGATGACATACGCCGCGCCGTCCGGGTGCAGCGCGCCGGTCCGGTCGGCGTCGGTGGGATCGGACGCGGGCAGCGTGGCGTGGACGGCACGCAGCGCCGCCTCGTCCAGCACCAGCATCGGCCGGGCGTCGGACAGCAGGAACGCGACGCGCTCCTCGGGGAGTTCGGGGTCGATCGGCAGATACACGCCGCCCGCCTTGAGCACGGCGAGGATCGCCACGACCATGTCGGCGGTGCGCGGCAGCTTCACCCCGACGGTCCGTTCGGGGCCGACGCCCTGCCCGATCAGCCGGTGCGCCAGCCGGTTGGCGGCCGCGTTGAGCGAGGCGAAGTCGTATACCTCCGCCCCGGCGACCAGCGCGGTCGCCGCCGGAGTACGGGCCGCCTGCGCCTCGAACACGGCGGGGAACGTCATCGCCGGGGCGGCCAGCGCGGGACCCCGCTCCCACTCCGTCACCCGCCGCCGCTCGTCCGCCGTCAGCAGCGGAAGCTCCCGCACCGGCCGGTCCGGCGCGGCGCTGGCCCCCTCCAGCAGCACCAGCAGATGCCCCGCCATGCGCTCGGCGGTCTCCGCGTCGAACAGCTCGGTGCTGTACTCCAGCAGCCCCCGCAGCTCATCTTCCTCTTCGACGAATTCCACGCTGAGGTCGAAGGTGGACGACTGCCGGGGCACATCGACGGTCTCGGCCGTCAGCCCGGCCGGCCGGGGCGCGCCCTTCGGGTTGCTGTGGAGCAGCACCATCACGTCGAACAGCGGGTTGCGCCCGGCGTCCCGGCGCGCCCCCACGGCCTCCACCAGCCGCTCGAACGGCGTCTCGTCGTGCGCGAAGGCGTCGAGGACCGTCGTACCGGCCTCGTCGATCAGCTCGCGGTACGAACGCGCGACGTCGACCCCGGAGCGCAGCACCACGGTGTTCACGAAGAACCCCACCGCGCGCTCCAGCTCGGTGCGGCCACGGCCGGAGGTGACGGTGCCCAGCGCGATGTCGTCCTGCCCCGACCAGCGGGCGAACAGCCCCTGGCACGCGGCGACCAGCACGGTGAACAGGGTGGTGCGCCGCTCCGCCGCCAGCTCCCGCAGCCGCGCCGCGACATCCCGGTCCACGGTGAACTCGTGGACCGCGCCCGCCGAGGTGCGCACCGCGGGCCGGGGCCGGTCGGTGGGCAGCTCCAGCGGGACGGTGTCCGCGAGCCGGTCCTTCCAGTGGTCGAGCTGCTTGTCCAGGGCGGCCCCCGAGAGCCGGTCGCGCTGCCACACCGCGAAGTCCGGATACTGCACCGGCACCGGCGGCAGCGGGCCCTTCTCGCCGGTGGCGGGCCCGGCGCCGTACAGCGCGCACAGCTCGTCCAGCAGGATGCCCATGGACCAGCCGTCGGTGACGATGTGGTGGGCGGTGAGGAGGAGGACGTGCTCCTCGTCGCCCAGCCGTACCAGCAGCGCCCGCAGCAGGGGCCCGGTCCGCAGGTCGAACGGGCGGGAGTACTCGGCGAGCAGCGTGTCGTCCAGCGCCCCCGGATCGCCGGTCAGGCCGGTGACCGGCAGCGGAACCGCGGTGGCCTCGCGCACCACCTGCGACGGCTGTCCGTCATCGTCCGCGAAGACGGTCCGCAGCGCCTCGTGCCGCTCCACCAGGGCATCGAGCGCCCGGGAGAGCGCGGCCACGTCCAGGGCGCCGGTCAGCCGCAGGGCGACGGCGCTGTTGTAGCCCGCCTCGTCCGGCTGGAGGGTGTGCAGGAACCACAGCCGCTGCTGGGCGAAGGACAGCGGCAGGGTCTGGGTGCGGTCCGCGCGGGGGATCGCCGCGGTGCGTTTGGCCTTGCCCGCGAGACGGCGGCGCAGGGCTTCGCGCATTTCTTCGGGCAGGGCGGAGGCGCGGCTGTTCCTCGAAGACGTCATGTTGTCTGTCCTCACCGTTCGTCGTGGTCGCTGCCGCCCGAAGCGGCGTCTTCGAGTTCGCGCAGGATGTATTCCTCGACCAGATCGGCGAGGGCGGAGACCGTGTGGGCGGTCATGATGTCCCGCGGCGTCAGATCGAGGCCGAACGCCTCACCCGCCCGGGAGGCGATCAGCAGGCTGCGGACGGAGTCGCCGCCCAGGGCGAAGAAGTCGTCCTCGGCGCCGACCGGCACCACCCCGAGCACCTCGGACCAGATCTCCGCGACGACCTCCTCGGTGGGGGTCCGCGGTGCGACATGGCCCGCGGCCGGGGCCGCGGTGGCGGGTCCTGGCGCGGGCAGCGCCGCGCGGTCCGTCTTGCCGTTCTCGGTGAGCGGGAGGCGGTCCAGGACGGCGAACGCCGACGGCACCATGTAGCCGGGCAGCGTACGGCCCAGCTCGGCGCGGAGCTCGGCGTCGGCCGGGGCGGCGGCGCCGGGGGCGGGCACGAGGTGGGCCACCAGCCTGCGGACGCCGGGCTCGTCCTCCCGGACCGTCACCACGGCCTCCGCTACCGAGGGGTGGCCGACCAGGGCGGTCTCCACCTCACCGGCCTCGATGCGGTAGCCGTGCAGCTTGATCTGGTGGTCGGTGCGGCCCAGATGGTGGATGCGGCCCTCGGCGTCGTAGCGGGCGAGGTCGCCGGTGCGGTACATCCGGCTGCCCGCGGGCCCGAAGGGGTCCGCGAGGAAGCGGGACGCGGTCAGCCCCGGGCGGCCCAGATAGCCGCGGGCCAGCGACGGGCCGCTGATCCACAGCTCGCCGGGCACCCCGGGGGGCACCGGGCGCAGCCGCGCGTCGAGCAGCCGGACCCGGGTGTTCGGCAGGGGCCGCCCGATCGGCGGCGGGGCGCCGTCCGCGACCAGCGGACCGGACCAGGTGGCTACCACGGTGGCCTCGGTCGGCCCGTATGAGTTGATCATGCGGTGGTGGGGTGCCCACCGGGTCGTCAGCTCCGGACCGCAGGCGTCCCCGCCCACGATCAGCGTGCGCAGCTCGGGCAGCTCCTTCTCGGTTCCGGCGGGCAGCGTGGCCAGCGCGGCGGGCGGGATGAGGGTGTGGGTGACGCGCTGCTCGCGCAGGACGCGCGCCAGGTGCTCGCCCAGCAGCGGCCCGGGTTCCGGCACCACCAGCGCGGCACCGTGCGGCAGCGCCATGCACAGCTCCAGGACGGAGGCGTCGAAGCTGGGCGAGGCGAACTGCAGGACCCGGTCGCCCTCCCGCACCTCGTAGTGCTCGGCCTCGGCGGCGGCGAAGTCGCCGATCCCTCGGTGGGTGACGACCACGCCCTTGGGGGTGCCGGTGGACCCGGAGGTGTAGATGACATAGGCCGGGTCGTCGGGGTCGACGGGACGAGGCCGGTCCCGGTCGGCGGGCCGGTGCGCCGCACCTTCCGCCCTGTTGAGGTCGTCCAGGCTGTCGAGGGTGAGGTGCGGCGCGGCGTCCTCCAGCATCCAGGCGATGCGCCCGGCGGGATAGCCGGGGTCGACGGGCAGATGGGCGCCGCCTGCCTTGGCCACCGCGAGCTGGGCGACGACGATCTCCACCGAACGGGGCAGCACCAGCGCGACGATCCGCCCGGGACCCACGCCCCGGGCGATGAGCCGGTGGGCGAGCCGGTTGGCCCGGGCATCCAGCTCCGCGTAGGAGAGCCGGACATCGGGGGACAGGACCGCGGGCGCGTCGGGGTGACGGTCCGCGGCGGCCTCGAACAGCTCCGCCAGGGTCGTCCGCACGGCGGGCCGGGCGGTGTCGTTCCAGTCCACCAGGAGCCGCTCGCGCATCGCGGCGGGCAGGGTGTCGATCCGGTCCAGCGGCGACTCGTCGGGTGCCGAGGCGAGGGCGCCGAGGACGTGCGTCAGCTGGGCGGCCAGCCCCTGTGCGGTGGCCTCCTCGAAGAGCCGGGGGTCGTAGCCGAGTTCGACGGACAGCTCGGAGCCGGGCGAGACGACCACGGTCAGCGGGTAGTTGGTGCTCTCCAGGGCCTGGAGTTCGCGCACCCGCAGCCCGTGTTCGGCGGCGGCGGAGCTGTTGATCGGGTAGTTCTCGAACACCACCAGGCTCTCGAAGAGGTCCGCCCCGCCCGGCACCTCGCTCCAGCCCTGGAGCCGGGCGAGCGGGACATGGCCGAAGCCGCGCGCGTCCGCCTGGTCGGCCTGGAGTCCGCGCAGCCAGTCGACGGTGGCGGCGGCGCCGGGCACGGCGAGCCGCACCGGCAGGGTGTTGATGAAGATGCCGGTGATGCTGTCGGCGCCGGGCAGTTCGGTCGGCCGTCCCGAGACGGTCGCCCCGAAGCAGACGTCCGACTCTCCGCTCAAGCGAGATACGAGCAATCCCCAAGCGCCCTGGACGATCGTATTGAGAGTGAGCCGGTGCCGCCGGGCGAAGTCCTCCAGGGCGGCGGTCTCCTGCTCACCGAGCCGCTGCGACAGCCACTCCGAGGACCGGGTGGCGGCCTCCGCCGTCGGCTTGCGGTCGTAGGGGAGGGGAGTGGGTGCGGTGAACCCGGCAAGTGTGCGGCGCCAGTGCGCTTCGGCCTGCGCGCGGTCCTGTCGGCCGAGCCAGGCGACATAGTCCGCGAACGGCCTGCGGGCCTGAAGCTGAGGCTGTTCGCCCGAGGCCAGGGCCGCGTGGGCCGCGAAGACGTCCGTCAGGACCTGGAAGACGCTCCAGCCGTCGAGCAGCACATGGTGGAAGGTCCACAGCACCTGCACCTCGGTCGCCGAGAGCCGCGCCAGGGTGACGCGGAGCAGCGGTGCCGTGGCGAGGTCGAGCCCCCGGGCGCGGTCCTGGTCGAGCAGTCGCTCCAGCGCGGTCCGGCGCCCGTCCTCCGTGAGATCGCTCCAGTCCAGCTCCTCGACGGGTACGGCCACGCTGCGGCGCACGATCTGCAGGGGCTCGGACACCTCCCGCATCACCACCTCGCTGCGCAGCACCGGGGTGCGGTCGACGACGTGCTGCCAGGCGGCGGCGAGGACCCGGGAGTCCCCGACCCCGTCCAGGATGAAGCTCGCCTGCTCCACATAGAGCCCCTGGCCGCGCTGGGCCAGCCCGTGGAAGACCAGACCGTTCTGGGTGGGCGTCAGCGGATAGATGTCGGCCACGTCGCGGCCGTCGCCCGCCAGCCGGTCGACGGTCGCCTGGTCCAGGGCGGCCAGCGGGAAGTCCGAGGGCGTGCGTCCGCCCGCCTCCGGCTCCGTGCACAGCCGCATGATGGCGCGCAGCTCGTCGAGGGTCTCCTCGGCGAGCCGGGCCACCGTGGCGTGCTGGTGCCGGTCCCGGGAGTAGGACCAGGTGAGTTCGAGCGTCTTGCGCTCCACCCGGCCGACCACGTCGAGGAGATGCGGCCGGGGCGCGTCCGGGCTCATATCGCCCTCCAGGCCGCTGCGCAGGGAGTGCAGCAGTCCGTCACCGGGCAGGTCCCAGTCGAGCTGGCCGAGGTAGTTGAAGCTGATCTGCGGCTCCGCCGTGTCCGCGAGCGGGGAGCCCGGGGCCAGATGGCGCAGCGCCCCGTAGCCCAGCCCGTTCCCGGGGATCGCCCGCAGCCCCTCCTTGACGGTCTTCAGCACCTCCTCGAGACCGGTTCCGGCTCGGCCGTCCAGGGCGACGGGGTACATGCTGGTGAACCAGCCGACGGTACGGGAGAGATCGACACCGTCGAAGATCTCCTCGCGGCCGTGCCCCTCCAGGGCGACCAGCACCCGGTCCCGGCCGGTCCAGCGGCCCAGCACCCGGCCCAGCGCGCACAGCAGCACGTCGTTGATCCGGGTCAGATAGGCGCCGGGCACCTCCTGGAGCAGGACCCGGGTCTCCTCGGCGTCGAGCCGGACCGTCACCGTCTCCTCGGTGGCGGCGGTGTTCGGTCCCTCGCCGTCCGTGGGGAGGTCCGGGCAGCCGTCCGCTTCCGTCCAGTGGCCGCGCTCCGCGTCGAAGCCCCCGGCCACGGTGTGCTCGCTCAACTGCCGCGACCACGCACGGAACGAGGTGGTCTTCCGGCCGAGGCGCCCCGGCCGCCCGTCGCCGATCAGCCGGTAGGCGGTGTCCAGATCCTCCAGCAGGATGCGCCAGGAGACCGCGTCCACCACCAGATGGTGGGCGATCAGACTGAGGACCGGGCGCTCCCCGTCGCCGAGGACGAACAGCGCGGCCTTGAACAACGGCCCCTGGCCCAGGTCGAATCCGGCACGTATCCGCGCGCCCGCCTCCCGCATCGCCTCCTCCCGCAGCGCGGGGTCGGTGGCGGACAGATCGTGGACGTCGAGCACCCGCCCGGTGCCGCCCGGCGGGACGCTGTGCTGGTGCCACCGGCCGTGCTCGGTGGGCCCGGTGTGCCCGGGGGACTCGTAGCGCAGCCGCAGCGCGTCGTGGTGGTCGACCAGGGTGTCCAGGGCGGCGCGCAGCGCGGGCTCGTCCACCGGCCCGGTCAGCTCGGCGGACACCGACTGGGTGAAGTGGCCGGGGCTGTCCGGGAGGGTGTCGAACAGCCAGTGCTGGACCGGGGTGAGCGGCACCTCGCCGACGACCGGCCCCTGTTCGGCCGCGACCGCCGTGGCCGGGACGTCCCGCGCGGCGGCGGCCAGGTCCGCGACGGTCTGGTGGACGAACAGATGGCGCGGGGTCAGCTCGATCCCCGCCCGGCGGGCCGAGGAGACGATCTGGATGCTGAGGATGGAGTCGCCGCCGAGGGTGAAGTAGTTGTCGTCGACGCCGACCCGCTCCACCCCCAGGACTTCGGCCCAGATCCCGGCGAGGGCCTTCTCGGCCTCCGTACGGGGCGGGACGTGACCGGTGGCCGGGGCGGCCCAGTCCGGGGCGGGCAGCGCCCGCCGGTCGAGCTTGCCGCTGGGGTTCAGCGGCAGCCGCTCCAGGGTGACGACGGCCGCGGGCACCATATGGTCCGGCACGCTGGTGGCGAGGAACGCGCGCATCGCGGCGGGGTCGAGCCTCCCCGTCCCGGTGGCCGGGACGACATAGCCGACCAGCCGCTTGTGGCCCGAGGTCTCGACGACGGCCGCGGCCGCCTCGGCGACCTCGGGGTGGCGTGCGAGCGCCGCTTCGACCTCGCCCAGCTCGATGCGGAATCCGCGCACCTTGACCTGGTCGTCGGTCCTGCCGAGGTACTCCAGCTGCCCGTCCGCGTCCCAGCGCACCAGGTCGCCGGTGCGGTACATCCGGCTGCCCGCGGGGCCGAAGGGATCGGCGGTGAAGCGGTCAGCGGTCAGCCCGGGGCGGCCGAAGTACCCCCGGGCCAGGCCCGGTCCGGCCAGGTACAGCTCTCCGGGCACCCCGACCGGCACCGGCCGCAGCCGCGCGTCCAGCGCGTAGGCCCGGGTGGCGGCGATGGGGGAGCCGATCGGCGGGGTGCGGCCGGGGTCGGCGGGGTCGCACGTCCAGGCGGTGGCGTAGACGGTGGCCTCGGTGGGGCCGTAGATGTTGGCCACCCGGCAGCCCGGGATGGCCGTACGGACCTCCTGCACGGTACGGGCCGCGAGACCCTCGCCCGCCAGCACCACGGCGTCGGCCGTGACGGACACGCCGCCCTTGCCGAGCACCTGCCCGAGGGCCGAGGGCACGGCGCTGATCAGGGACGCGGTCCACGGCTCGGCACGCTCGGCCAGGGTGAGCAGATCGCGGACGATCTCCAGGGAACCGCCCGCCAGCAGCGGGCAGATGATCTCGAAGACCGACACATCGAAGTTGAGCGAGGTGGACGCCACGACATGGGAGAGCCCCGCCGCGCCGAACTCCTCCGCCGCCCAAGCGGCCAGCGCGGCCACCCCCTGGTGCGTGGCCACGACACCCTTGGGCGTGCCCGTAGATCCGGAGGTGTGGATGACATACGCCGGATGGCCGGAAACCAGCGGCGCGGTGCGCTCGGCGTCGACGACGTCATGCGCGCCCAGAT
Organism: Streptomyces sp. NPDC005962; assembly: GCF_040629205.1. Classification (NCBI taxonomy): domain Bacteria; kingdom Bacillati; phylum Actinomycetota; class Actinomycetes; order Kitasatosporales; family Streptomycetaceae; genus Streptomyces; species Streptomyces sp. NPDC005962. The sequence continues at coordinate 75,053 of NZ_JBEXVE010000014.1, forward strand.
CGGACAGCGCCCGGCCGGACAGTGCCCGGCCGGACTCCGCGTCGTCCAGCAGGATGTGGTGGCCCGGTCCGGCCGGGATGCGGGGAGCCGTCTCCCGGGTGGTCAGGACGATGTCCGGGGCGATGTCGGCGATCAGATACGCGATGCGCTCCGCCGGGTACGCGGGGTCGACCGGAAGATATCCGGCGCCGCTCTTGAGCACCGCCAGCACGGCCACCACCAGCTCCGGCGTACGCGGCAGCGAGAGCGCCACGAAGCGCTCGGGACCGGCTCCCGCGCCGATCAGCAGCCGGGCCAGCCGGTTGGCGCGCTCGTTCAGCTCCCGGTAGGTCAGCCGCGTCTCCGCTCCCCGCACCGCCACCGCGTCCGGGGTCCGGGCCGCCTGCGCCTCGAACAGCTCCGGCAGGACCGCGCGCGGCGCCGGGGAGATGGGACCGCTGAACTCGTCCAGGATGCGGCGGGTGTCCGCCTCCCCGATCAGCGGCAGCTCCTCCAGCCGCCGGTCCGGATCGGCGGCCATCTGGGCCAGCAGCCCGTGCAGGCACCCGCCCAGCCGCTCGACCGTGGCGGCGTCGAACGCGGCGGGGTCGTAGTCCAGCGAGATCGACAGCCGCTCCTCGGGCGCCACCACGACGCTGAGCGCGTAGTTCGTCGGTTCGAGATCCCGCTCCTGATGGATACGGAGGCCGTGCGCCGCGATCGCCTCGCTGTCGAAGGGGTAGTTCTCGAAGACCACGATGCTGTCGAAGAGGCCGACCCCGCCGGGCACCTCGCTCCAGCTCTGCAACTGCGCCAGGGAGACGAACTCGAAGCGCCGGGACTCCGACTGCGCCGTCTGGAGCTCCCGCAGCCAGCTCATCAGCGGGCTCCGGCCGTCCACCCGGACCCGGGTGGGGATGGTGTTGATGAACACCCCGACCATCGCCTCGACCCCCGGCAGCGCGGCCGGGCGGCCCGAGACGGTGGTCCCGAACGCCACGTCGTCCGTTCCGCTGTAGCGGGACAGCAGCAGCCCCCAGGCGCCCTGCACCACCGTGTTCATGGTCAGCCCGTTGCGCTGGGCGACCATACGGAGCCGGGCGGATTCCTCGGCGCCCAGGGCGACCCGGTGCGTGCCCGAGGACGCGGTGCGGTGCGCCTCGGCCGCGGGCCGGTCGCGGGGCAGTTCGGTCGGGGCGGTGAAGCCCGCCAGCGCCCCGCGCCAGAACCGCTCGGCCTCCGCCGTGTCCTGCTCGCCGAGCCAGCCCAGGTACTCCCGGAACGGACGCCGGCCGGGCACGACGGCACCGCGCCCGGTGGTGAGCGCCGCGTACCGCTCGCAGACCTCGTCGAAGACCTGCGCCGCGCTCCAGCCGTCTAGCAGCACATGGTGGAACGTCCAGATCAGCCGCACCTCGTCCGGCGACAGCCGGATCAGGGCCAGCCGGGTCAGCGGTGCGCTGCCCAGGTCGATGCCCTCGGCCCGGTCGTCGGCGAGCAGCCTGCTCAGTTCGGCCTCGCGCCACCCCTCGGACCGTCCGGTCCAGTCGTGGTGGGCGATCCGCAGGGTGGCCCGCCGCCGTACGACCTGGAGGGGTTCGGGGGTGTCCGCCCAGACCAGGTGGGTGCGCAGGATCGGGTTGGCGTCCGCGGTCCGCTGCCACGCCGTGGCCAGCGCCCGCGGGTCGCTCACCCCGGTGAGCCGCAACTGCACCTGGTTGAAGTAGGCGTCGGACGCCGGGTCCACGAGGCTGTGGAACAGCATCCCCGCCTGCATCGGGGTCAGCGGGTAGAGGTCCTCCACCGACCGCCCGTCGGCGGCCACCCGGTCCACCGCGGCCTGGTCCAGCCGGGCCAGCGGGAAGTCCGACGGGGTACGGCCGCCCGCGCCGGGTGCGGCGCAGTGGGCGACGATGTCCTCCAGGGCGCGCAGCATCTCCCCGGCCAGCCGGGAGACCGTCTCCTCGGAGTGGGTCCCGGAGCCGTAGTACCAGGTGATCTCCAGGCACCGCCGCTCGACCCGGCCCACGATGTCGAGCAGATGCGCCCGGGGCGAGTCCGGCGCGGCGTCTCCGCCCAGGCCGCCCCGCACGGTGCGGACCAGGGCGTCGTCGCCGGTGGTCCCGCCCGTGTCCGACCAGTCGAACTGGCCGAGGTAGTTGAAGCTGATCCGTGGCTCGGCGGCGTCCGCGAGCGGCGAATCGGCGGCCAGATGACGCAGCGCGCCGTAGCCGATGCCCTGGGCGGGCACCGCCCGCAGCTGCTCCTTGACGGACTTGAGCGTCTCGCCCCAGCCGCCACCGGGAACGTCGCCGGGGATGTTCAGGGCGACCGGGAACATGGTGGTGAACCAGCCGACGGTACGGGACAGGTCCACGCCGTCGAGGAGGTGTTCCTCGCGGCCGTGCCCCTCCAGGTCGACGGCGATCCGCCGCCGCCCGGTCCACTCGGCCAGCACCCGGCCCAGCGCCGAGAGCAGTACGTCGTCCACGCGGGTGCGGTAGACCTCGGGCACCTGCTGGAGCAGGGCGGTGGTCCGCTCCCGGTCCAGCGTGACGGTGACCGACCGCATGGCCGCGACGGTGTTGCCGCCCTCGCTGTCCACCGGAATCCCGGCGGCGCAGTCGGCGGCCACCGCCTGCCAGTGGGGGAGTTCGGCGTCGAAGCCACCGGCCGTGGTGTGCTCGGCCAGCCGCCGGGACCAGTCCCGTACGGAGGTGGTGCGCGCGCCGAGGTCGGCGGGGTCGCCGCCGAGCACCTGGCGGTAGGCGGTTTCCAGGTCCTCCAGCAGCACGCGCCAGGAGACACCGTCGACCACCAGGTGGTGCACGGTCAGGAAGAGCGACGGCCGCGACTCGGGGCCCGGGTGCAGCAGCCGGGCGGCCAGCAGCGGCCCGCGGTCCAGGACGAAACCGGCGTTCGCCTCGGCGATGGCCGCCTCCTCGGCGGCCTGCCGCTCGTCCTCCCCGAGCCCCGACAGGTCCACCTCCCGCAGCGGGTCCGGGCCGCTCTCGTCCGGCGGCGGGCAGTACTGCCGTACCGTGCCGTCCGCCCGGCGCGTGAAGCGCGTCCGGAGCGCGTCGTGGTGGACCAGCAGCGCCCGCAGGGCCGCGCGCAGCGCCCGGGGGTCGGGGTCGCGGTCGAGTTCGACCAGGACGGACTGGTTGAAGTGCTCGGGCCGGGGGCTGTCCGTGCCGAGGAACCAGTGCTGGATCGGGGTGAGCGGCAGCTCGCCGCTGACCGGCCCCGCGTCGGCGGCGGGCCGGGCGGTGGCGGTGGCCGTGGCGACGGCGGCGAGCGCGGCGATGGTGGGGTGCTTGAAGAGTTCCCTGGGCGTCACCGACAGGCCCGCCTGCCGGGCGCGCGAGGCGACCTGGATGCTGAGGATCGAGTCGCCGCCGAGCATGAAGAAGTTGTCCTCGACGCCGACCCGCTCCCGGCCCAGCAGCGGGCCCATGATCTCCGCGAGGACGCGCTCGGCGTCGGTGCGGGGCGCCACGTACTCCGCGCCCGCCGTGGCCGCCGCCCAGTCGGGCTCGGGCAGCCGTCGGCGGTCCACCTTGCCGTTGCCGGTGAGCGGAAGCTCGTCCAGGGCGAGGAAGACCGCGGGCACCATGTAGTCGGGCAGCGCCTGGCCCAGCAGGGACCGCAGCTCCTCCGGCTCCGGCACCGCGGCGCCGTGCACCGGGACCAGATAGGCGGCCAGGAGCTTGCGCTCCCCGTCCCGCGCGAGCGCCACGACCGCCTCGGCGATCTCCGGGTGGCGGGTGAGCGCGGCCTCGATCTCGCCCGGTTCGATGCGGAAGCCCCGCACCTTCATCTGGTCGTCCGACCGGCCCACGAAGGCGAGTTCGCCGTCGGCGGTCCAGGACACCAGGTCCCCGGTGCGGTACATCCGGGAGCCGGGCGGACCGAACGGGTCGGCGACATAGCGCTCGGCCGTCGGGCCGGGCCGGTCGCGGTAGCCACGGGCGAGCCCGGCGCCCGCCACGTACAACTCGCCAGGAATGCCCGGCGGTTGCGGCTGGAGCGCGCCGTCCAGGACGTAGACGCGGGTGTTGTCCATCGGCCGTCCGATGGGCAGCGTCCCGGGCAGCTCCTCACCGGCGCGGAAGGGGCGCCGGGTGGCGAAGGTCGTGGTCTCGGTGGGCCCGTAGCCGTCGACCACCGTCAGGTCCGGGCAGGCGTCGAGCACCCGGCGGACCGCCGCGGGCGGCACCGCCTCGCCGCCGGTCCACACCTCCCGGGCGCCGCGCAGGCAGTCCGGCGCCTCCTGCGCCAGCAGCCGGAACAGACCGGCGGTCAGCCACAGGCAGCTCACCCCGTGGCCGGTGATCGCGTGGCGCACGGTGTCCGCGTCCACGTCGCCGACCGGCGCCAGGACGGCCGTACCGCCGCGCAGCAGCGGCACCCACACCTCGTAGGTGGAGGCGTCGAACGCCTGCGGGGAGTGCACCAGCACCCGGTCGTGTCCGGCGAAGATCCGGTCGTGGGCGAGGGCGGTCACATCGCGGTGCCGGACCGCGACGCCCTTGGGCCGCCCGGTGGAGCCCGAAGTGAACATCAGATACGCCGTGTTGTCGGCGAAGATCTCCACCGCGGGCGGTCCCGGCGGCCCGTCACCACTTGCGGCGCCGGGCTCCAGCAGCAGCGTCCGCCCGCCGTGCCCGAGGTCCGCCGCGGTCCGCTCCCAGGCGCGGTCGGTCAGCAGGACGTCCGCCGCCGCCTCGGCCAGCACCACCCGGAGCCGGTCCTCGGGCGCCCGGGTGTCCAGCGGTACGTACACCCCGCCCGCCTTGACGATCGCCAGCTGGGCGACCACCAGTTCCACGGACCGGTCCATCAGCACGGCCACCGGCCGCTCCGGCCCGACTCCGAGCCCGGCGAGCCGGTGGGCCAGCCGGTTGGCGCGCGCGTCCAGCTCCCGGTAGGTCACCGGGCCGCCGTCGCCGTCCAGCGCGGGCGCGTCCGGCGTACGACGCACCTGTTCGGCGAAGAGACCGGCCACCGAGCCCTCGGGCAGCGGGGCCGTGGTGTCGTTCCACTCCCCGAGCACCTGGGCGCGCCGGGCGTCGCTGAGCACCGGGAGGCGTGCGGGCGCCCGGTCCGGGCCGGTGGCCATGTTCGTCAGCAGCACCGACAGGTACTCGGCCATGCGCTCAACCGTCGCGGCGTCGAACAGGGCCGGGTCGTAGCCGAGCCGCAGCGCCATCTCCTCGCCGGGGTAGACGACCAGGCTCAGCGGGTAGTTCGTCGTCTCGACGCCTTCGAGGTCCCGCAGGGCCAGCCCGTGGGCGGCGGCGAGGTCCCCGCCGACGGGATAGTTCTCGAACACCACGATGCTGTCGAAGAGGTTCACCCGCTCGGCGAGCCCGGTCATGGACCGCAGCCGGGTGAGCGGTACGAAGTCGAACCGCCGGTCATCGGTCTGCCGCTCCTGCACCTCCCGCAGCCACGACAGCAGGGTCCCGTCGGTGGGCACCTCCAGCCGGGTCGGCACGGTGGTGATGAAGAGACCGGTCATGGCTTCGACACCCGGCAGCTCCGGCGGACGGCCCGACACCGTGGTCCCGAAGACGACGTCCGGGCGGCCGGTGTAGCGGGCGAGCAGCAGCGTCCAGGCGCCCTGGAGCAGGGTGTTCATGGTGAGCCCCGCGCCCCTGGCCAGCTCCGCCAGACGGCCGGACGCGGCCGCGGGCAGCGTGACCCGCACCTCGCCGGTGGACTCCGCGTGATGGGTCTCGGTGGGCTCCCGGTCGAAGGGCAGCGGGGTGGGCTCCGCCAGATCGCCGAGCCGGGAGCGCCAGTGCTCCTCGGCCTCCGCCCAGTCGCGGTCCCGCAGCCAGGCCACATAGTCGCGGAACGGGCGGCGGCTGGGCAGCGCGGCCCCCGCCCCGGCCGCATGGCAGGCGAAGACGTCGGACAGCACCTGGAACAGGCTCCAGCCGTCCAGGATCAGATGGTGGAACGTCCACACCACCTGGACCTCGGTGTCCGACAGCCGGGCCAGCGCCAGCCGCATCAGCGGCGCGGCGGCCAGGTCGAGACCCCGCTCCCGGTCCTCGGCGAGGAACCGCCGCGACTCCTCCCGGCGCTCGGACGCGGACAGAGCGCGCCAGTCGAGATGGATCACCGGCACCCGCACCCCGCGCTCCACCACCTGCAGCGGCTCGGGCACCCCGTCCCACTCGGCGCGGCTGCGCAGCACCGGCGTACGGTCGGCGACCCGCTGCCAGGCCGCGGCGAGCCGCCGCGGGTCGGACACCCCGTCGAGGACGAACGTGAGCTGCTGGAAGTAGGCGCGCCGGTCGTCCTGGGACAGCCCGTGGAACAGCATGCCCGCCTGGGTGGGGGTCAGCGGGTAGATCTCCTCCACCCCGCTGCCGTCGCCCACCAGCCGGTCCACCGTGCCCTGGTCGAGGGAGACGAGCGGGAAGTCGGAGGGGGTGCGGCCGCCCGCGCCGGGCGTGGCGGCGTGCCGGGCGATGGCGCGCAGCGCCCGCTGGAACTCCCCGGCCAGCCGCCCGACGGTCTCCTCCGTGTGCAGATTCGCGGAGTAGAACCAGGTGAACGCGAGCCGCTGGTCCTCGACCAGGCCGACGACCTCCAGCGGATGCGGCCGCAGCGCCTCCGTGTCGGCGTCCAGGGCCAGTTCGCGGTGGAGGCCGCGGAAGAGCCCGTCGCCGTCGCCCGGCAGCTCGAACTGGCCGAGGTAGTTGAAGCTGATCCCGGCCGCGGGACCGGCCGGAATCCCCTCGGTACGGGCGAGATGGGCGAGCGCCCCGTAGCCCAGGCCGCGCTGCGGCACGGCCCGCAGCTGCTCCTTGACGGACTTGAGGACGTCCCCCCAGTCACCTTCGGGAAGGTCGAGCGCGACGGGGAAGCGGGTGGTGAACCAGCCGACCGTACGGGAGAGATCCACCTCCTCGAAGATCTCCTCGCGGCCGTGGCCCTCCAGGTCCACCGGCACGCTCCGGCGCCCGGTCCACCGGCCCAGTACCTGGGCCAGCGCGCTCAGCAGCACATCGTTGACCTGCGTCCGGTAGACCTCGGGCAGTGTCTGGAGCAGGGCGGTGGTCTCGTCCCGGTCGAGCGTGACGGTGACCGACCGGGCCGAGGCGTAGGTGTTCGCCCCGGCCGTCCCCGCCAGGTCCAGCGGCAGCGACGGATCGCTGTCCCGGACCAGGCGCGTCCAGTACGCGGCCTCGGCGTCGAAACCCCCGGCCCGCGCGTGGTCGTTCAGCCGACGGGCCCAGCGGCGCAGCGGGGAGGACGGGGCGGGCAGCTCGGCCGCCGCGCCCCGGGCCAGTGCGCGGTAGGCGGTGTCCAGGTCCTCCAGCAGGATGCGCCATGAGACCCCGTCCACCACGGCGTGGTGCACGGTGAGGTGGAGCACCGGCCGCCGCTGGGGGCCGGCGTCCTCCTCCAGCACCGCGCGCAGCAGCGGTCCGGCCGTCACGTCGAAGGAGCCGAGGTGGGGCTCGCCGCCACCGGTGTGGCGGTGCGGGAGGTCGCTCAGGTCCGCCGCCGCGTCGTCGATCCGCTGGTAGCGGCCGTCGCCGCCGTCCTTCTGGGGGAAGCGGGAGCGCAGGGCGTCGTGGTGGCGCACGACGGCCTCCAGGGCGCCGCGCAGCGCGTCCTCGTCCACCTCTTCGGGCAGGACGAGGGAGATCGTCTGGTTGAAGTGTCCGGCCCGCTCGGGGTCGGCCTCGAACAGCCAGTGCTGGATGGGCGTCAGCGGCAGCTCCCCGGTGGCCGTCTCCGCGACGGCGCCGGGCTTCGGCTGGGCGGCCGCGGAGTCCAGGTGCAGGGCGAGGGCGGCGATCGTCTGGTGGCGGTAGACATCGCGCGAGGTGACAGAGAGCCCGGCCTGCCGTGCCTGGGAGACGACCTGGATGCTGAGGATCGAATCGCCGCCGAGGGAGAAGAAGTTGTCCTCCACCCCGATGCGTTCCACATGGAGGATCTGGGCCCAGACCGCCGCGAGGGTCCGCTCGGTCGCGGTGCGCGGCGCCACATAGCCGGGCGCCGCCGCCTGCCCCCAGTCCGGATCGGGGAGGCGGCTGCGGTCCAGCTTGCCGTTGGGGTTGAGCGGCATCCGCTCCATGACCAGGACCGACGCGGGCACCATGTAGTCGGGCAGGCTGCCCTGGAGGAACGTGCGCAGCGCGGCCGGGTCCGGCGCGGCGCCCGGCGCGGGCACGACATAGGCGACGAGCCGCTTGTGGCCGCCGGCCTCCTTCGCGACGGCGGCGGCCTCGGCGACGCCGGGGTGGCGCAGCAACGCCGTCTCGACCTCGCCGAGTTCGATGCGGAAGCCGCGGATCTTCACCTGGTCGTCGGCGCGGCCCATGTACTCCAGCTGGCCGTCGCCGCCCCAGCGCACCAGGTCGCCGGTGCGGTACATCCGGTCGCCCGGCGTCCCGAAGGGGTCGGCGAGAAAGCGGTCGGCGGTCAGCGAGGGCCGGTTGAGGTAGCCCCGGGCGAGGCCCCGGCCGCCGAGGTACAGCTCGCCGGTCACCCCGGGCGGCACCAGCCGCAGCGTCCGGTCCAGGACATAGGCGCGGGTGTCGGCGACGGGCCTGCCGATCGGCGGCGCCTCCCGGGGGGTGCCGCCCGAGGAGAACCAGGCGGTGGCGTACACGGTCGCCTCGGTCGGCCCGTACATGTTGACGATGCGGCAGGAGGGCAACGCTGCCCGGATGTCCCGTACGGTCTGCGCGGGAAGCGCCTCGCCCGCCAGGACGACGGTCGCCGCGTCGATGCGTCCGGCCTCGATGTATCCGGCGTCGGTCTGCCCCGCGTCCCCGCTCAGCAGCCGGGCGAACACCGACGGGACGCCGCTGATCAGCCCGGTCGCGCGCGGCCGGTTGGCGGGGTCGGCGAGGGCCAGCAGATCCTGGACGATCTCGATGCTGCCCCCGGCCAGCAGCGGGCACAGGATCTCGAACACGGACACGTCGAAGTTGAGCGAGGTGGAGGCCACCACCCCGGTCAGCCGCTCCCGTCCCAGCTCGGCCCCGGCCCAGGCGGCCAGGCCCGCCACGCTCTGGTGGGTGACCACCACGCCCTTGGGCGTGCCGGTGGACCCGGAGGTGTAGATGACGTAGGCGGGGTGGGCCCGGTCCAGCGGTCCGGTGCGCTCGTCGTCGGCGATGTCGCCGTCCGCCCGCCGGGCCAGCTCGGCGCCCACCCCGGCGTCGTCCAGCACCAGCGGTTCGACGCCCGCGGGCAGGCAGCCCGCGGTGTCGGTGGTGGCGAGGACGGTGGAGGGCGCGGCGTCGTCCAGCATGAACGCGATGCGCTCGGCGGGATAGCCGGGGTCCACCGGCAGATATCCGGCGCCCGCCTTGAGGACCGCCAGCAGGACGACGACGAGGTCGGCCGAGCGCGGCAGCGCCAGCGCCACCAGCCGCTCGGGGCCGACGCCCCGGTCGATCAGCAGCCGGGCGAGCCGGTTGGCGCGCCGGTTCACCTCGTCGTAGGAGAGCCGGACGTCCCCGCAGGTCACGGCGGTCGCCCGCGGCTGCCGTGCCGCCTGCGCGGCGAAGAGTTCGGGCAGTGTCGCGTCGGTGGCGGCCTGGCCCGGACCGTTCCAGGAGTCGAGCAGCTTGTGCCACTCGGCGTCGCTCAGCATCTGCAGCTCGATCAGGGTGCTGCCGGGGTCGGCCACCATCCGGGTCAGCAGCCGGTACAGATGCCCGGCCATCTGTTCCATCGTCCGGGCGTCGAAGAGATCGGAGTTGTATTCGACGGTGAGCCCCAGCGAGCCGTCGTCCCGGGGCAGGAACTCCAGCACCAGGTCGAACCGCGCGGCGGGGCGGGGCAGGGAGTGTTCGGCGATCGTCATGCCCCCGGCCTCCCGGGCGGGGACCATGGCGTTCTGCTGGACGACCAGCGCCTGCACCAGCGGGTTGCGGCTGGCGTCGCGCTTGACGGCCAGCTCCTCGACGACCCGCTCGAACGGCAGCCGGTCGTGGCTGAACGCGTCGAGCACGGTCTCACGCATCGCGTCCACGAACTGCTCGACGGTGCTGTCCCCGTCGACGTCGGCGCGCAGCACCAGCGTATTGACGAAGAACCCGGCGACCGACTCCAGCTCCTTGCGGTGGCGTCCGCTGGTGACGGTGCCGAAGACGACGTCCCGCTGGCCCGAGTAGCGGGAGAACAGGACCGCGACGGACGACGCGAGGAGGGTGAACAGCGTGGTGTTCCGCTCCCGGCCGAGCCTGCCGAGCGCGGCCACCAGATCGGCGGGCAGCTCGCGCCGGTGCACCGCCCCGGCGGTGGTGCGCACCGGGGGGCGGGGGCGGTCGGTGGGCAGCTCCAGGGTCTGCATCCCGGCGAGCTTGGTCCGCCAGTACTTCAGGTCCGTCTCCTGCCCGGGCGGGGCGGGGCGGTTCTCCTCCCAGACGGCGAAGTCCGGGTATTGCAGCGTGGGCCGGGGCAGTGCGGGGTCGGTGCCGGTGACCTCCGCCTCGTACAGGGCGGCCAGTTCGCGGACCAGGACGCCGACCGACCAGCCGTCGGTGACGATGTGGTGCTGGGCCAGCAGCAGGACATGGTCGTCGTCGGCGAGCCGGATGAGCAGCGCTCTGGTCAGCGGGCCCTCGGCGAGGTCGTAGGGGCGGTTCAGCTCGTCGGTCAGCAGCCGTTCGACGGCCGCGTCCCGCTCGGCGGCGGGCCGTACCTCCAGGTCGGCGTGGTCCAGCGGTACGGTCCCCTGCCCGGCGATCCGCTGCACGCCGTGTCCGTCCACGGTGACGAAGGTCGTGCGCAGCGCGTCGTGCCGGGCGGCCAGGGTGCCGAGCGCGCGGCGCAGGGCGCCGGTGTCGAGCGGGCCGCTCAGCCGCAGCCCGGCCCCGGTGTTGTACTCGGTGCCGCCGGAGGTCAGGTCGTCCAGGAACCACAGCCGCCGCTGGGCGGCCGACAGCGGCAGCGGCCGGTCGCGCGGGGCGGGCGGGATCGGCGCCTCCGGCGCGCCGGCGGGCTCCTCCGGCAGCCGGGCGGCCAGCCGGGCCACGGTCCGGGCGTCGAGCAGCTCCCGGAGCGTCAGTTCCACGCCCAGCTCCGCCCGGAGCCGGGACAGCAGCCGGACGCCGAGGATGGAGTCGCCGCCCAGCCCCAGGAAGTCGTCCTCGACGCCCACGGTGTCCACCGGGAGCACCTCGGTCCAGACGCGGACGAGGGCGGCCTCGGCGGGGGTGCGCGGGGCGATGTGGCGGGAGTGCCCTTCCGCGGTGGCGGCCGGGGCGGGCAGCGCCTGCCGGTCGATCTTGCGGTGCGGGGTGAGCGGGAACGCGTCCAGCACGACGTAGGCGGACGGCACCATGTGGGCGGGCAGCAGCCGGCCCGCCGCGGCCCGCAGCTCCGGGCCCTGCGGGCGCTTCTCGCCGCCGGCGGGCACCACATAGGCGACCAGCCGCTTGAGCCCGGGCTCGTCCTCCCGCACGGTGACGACGGCGGCCTGGACGCCGGGGTGGCGGGCGAGCGCGGCCTCCACCTCGCCCAGTTCGATGCGGAAGCCGCGCACCTTGACCTGGTGGTCGGTCCGGCCGAGGAACTCCACCTCACCGTCGGTGTTCCAGCGGGCCAGGTCACCGGTGCGGTACATCCGGGCGCCGGGCGGCCCGAACGGGACCGCGACGAAGCGCTCCGCGGTCAGCCCCGGCCGGTCGAGATAGCCCCGGGCCACTCCCGCGCCGCTGATGTACAGCTCCCCGGTGGCGCCCACCGGCACCGGCCGCATCGACTCGTCCAGCACGAACACCCGGGTATTGGGCAGCGGGCGGCCGATCGGCGGGTTGCCGGAGCCCGCCTCCAGGGCGTCCGTCCAGGTGGCGACGACGGTGGCCTCGGTCGGGCCGTAGGAGTTGACCATCCGCCGGCCCGGTGCCCACAGGTCCACCAGACCGGCGGGGCACGCCTCCGCGCCCACGATCAGGGTGCGGAACTCGGGCAGGCCCTCGCGGACCTCCTCTACAGGCACCGTCGCCAGCGCCGCCGGGGGGATCAGGGCGTGGGTCACCCGGTGTTCCCGCAGCACGGCGGCGAGTTCGGCGCCGAGCAGCGGCCCCTCCGGGGGCACCACCAGCGAGGCCCCGGCGAGCAGCGAGGAGCACAGCTCCAGTACGGAGGCGTCGAAGCTCGGCGAGGAGAACTGCAGCACCCGGTCGCCCGGCCGGACGCGGTAGTGGTCGGCGGTCGCGGCCGAGAAGTTGCCCAGCCCGGCGTGCGGCACCATCACGCCCTTGGGCACACCGGTGGAGCCGGAGGTGTAGATGACGTACGCCGGGTGCTCCGGCAGCAGTGGGGTGAGCAGATCGGCGTCGCCGGGCGTGTGCTCGGGGCCGGTCACGGCCCGGATGTGCTCCGGATCGTCGAGCACCACCACCGGCCGGGCGTCGGCCAGCATCATGGCCCGGCGCTCCTCGGGGTGCGCGGGGTCCACCGGCAGGAACGCGGCCCCGGCCTTGGCGACCGCCAGCTCGGCCACCACCAGTTCCGCCGAGCGCGGCAGGACCAGTGCCACCACGCGCTCGGGCCCCACACCGCGCCCGATGAGGTGGTGGGCCAGCCGGTTCGCCCAGGCGTCGACCTCACCGAACGACCACGTCCGGTCCCCGGCCACCAGCGCCGCGGCCCCGGGGGTACGGGCCGCCCAGGACGCGAACAGCTCACCCAGCGGTGCGCGGGAGACGGCGCGGGACGTGGCGTTCCACGCCGCGGGAGGCAGGCCCGGGGGGTCCTGGGGTGCGGACGCCGAACCAGATGCGTTGTCGTAGTGGTCCATCATGTCGGTGCGGCCCTTCAGAGCGGTTGAAAGGGTGGAACACGGGTGATGAGGCGCCGCACACGGCCGTGGCATTGGGGGAGACGGCCGTGGTGGGGAGTGCGGTGGGGAACCTCGGACCTCGAACCTCAGACGAGGGCGCTCTTACGGGCCATCCGGCCCGAGAGCTGAATGCGGTCGACCGCGCCGGTGTGCGGGTCGCGTACGAAACGGCCACCGGGAATCCGGCGCCCCGAGGACGGGTCCACCAGGTCGCAGGTCAGATCCTCGTGGCAGACCAGTGGCGCGGGGACGTCACCGTCCACGGACAGGGCGAGGGTGCCGCTGTCGCTCATCGTCACCTCGTACTCGACATCGCCGTTGAGATAGGTCCCGGTGCACTGTGCCGTCGACGCCATGGGGGTGGCCGCCGGTCGTGGCCGGGCCGGGGCACCGGGTACCCGGATTCCGGTCAACTCCTCCAGTTCGCCCGAGAGTTCGTGCCACATGTCGGCGCCGCTGTTGGAGTTGCTGGTGAAGGCGACCACGGTGCCGGTACCCGGATCGGCCCGCAGATAGCAGGAGGTGCCCTGGGCGTTGCCGTCGTGGCCGAACCAGGTGTTCCCGTCCCGCCCGAAGAGCGCGAAGCCCAGCCCCCAGCCGTCGGCGAGGACACCGGGGTCGGCGCCGGGCACCGGCCGCCGCATCTCCTCGGCCAGCTCCGGCGGCAGCAACCCGTCCGAACTGCCGGGGACATGGGCCAGGGCCAGCGCCACCAAATCCAGGGCGCTTCCCCTCAGGGCACCGGCCGCGGCCTCCGCCGGGGCGAGGTTCTGCCGGACCGGCCGGGTCCGGCCCGACGCCTTGTTGGCCGAGTGGCCGCGGGCGGCCTGCCGCCCCGGCGCACCGGGCGCGCCGATGAACGACGGCACGGTGCCCAGCGGGTCCAGGAGGATGGACCGTACGGCGTCCTGCCAGTTCATCCCGGTGACCGTCTCGATCAGCCGGCCCGCCGCGACATAGCCCGCGTTGGAGTAGGAGAAGTCGGTTCCCGGCTCCATCACCAGCTGGCGGCCGTTGCAGTGGGCCTGCAGATAGCGCGCGGTGGTCAGCGCGGCCACATGGTCGGAGTCGGGCCCGGACGCGAGTCCGGCGGTGTGGCTGAGCACCTGCCGTACCGTGCACGGCGGCCCGGCCCGGCGCAGCTCCGGCACATGGTCGCCGAGCTGGTCGTCCAGCTCCACATCGCCGTCGGCGACCAGGAGCATGACGACGGTGGCGGTGTAGCACTTGGTGAGGGAGCCGATGGGCACCGCCGTATCGGCGGTGAACGGCTCCCCGGTTATGGAGTCCAGCACCCCGGTGTGCAGGGCGCGGGTGGTTCCGCCGCTGTGGACGGCGAGCTGGGCCCCGGGCACCTGATGGGCACGCGCCAGGGCGTGGAGGCGGTCCTCGAGGCGGTGGCGCGCCGTGGGGCGCCGCTCGTCTCGGGACGTAACCATGGGCCGGTGTAACACTGTGCACTCCTTGCCGCGGATGGAAGGGAAGAAAGGGCGGGAACGAGGGCGACGCGACCGCCCGGTCCGGTCACGGCAGCCGGCTCATGGCCGTGACGTCCCGGGGGACGATCCGGAAGCTCTGCCAGTGCGTGGGCATCGGGTCCTCGTCCTCGTCCCGGGGCACGTGGTGGTAGTCGACGCTGACCCAGGCGACCGGGTCCGTGACCTTCTCTCCGTTGGTGTACTTGTCCACCGAGGCGGCGCAGTCCGGCGCGGTGTTGCCGTACGCCAGCTGCTCGCACTCCCGGTACTGCGAGAAGTACACGTCGTGCTGCGTGAACTTCTCGGTGTCGGCCGGGCCCCGGTACTGGTCGCTGTCGCCGTTGTCGATCTCCCAGGACATGGGGTGGCCGTCGTCGTTCTCGGCGGCCGGGTTCATCACCCGCCAGAAGCGGGCGGGCGCCAGATCCGCCCCCGTCTCCTTGGACAGCACCGTGCGCTTCGTACTGCGCTTGGCCGTGCCGTTGCCTTCGAAGTCGTACTGCTCGACGACGTTCTGCGACTGGCCGTTCACATCGAAGTCCAGCCGCCAGAAGATGTTGTGCGAGTGGTTCTCGCTGAACCGGGTGGAGCCCACGCCCGTCGGCCAGCCGCTGGTGGTGTCGGAGAACGCGAACGGCGAGAGGGAACCGGTCGCGCCCGAGCGCGGGGTGATGGCACCGTCGTCGGAGAAGTGCCACTCCATGATGTAGTCGTACCAGCCGATCTCGGACACCGAGAACACGGTCAGATCGGTCCCGTGCCGCACGGACTTCTCCACCGCGCTCTTGTACGCGAACGGCCGCGGCTGCTCCTGACTGCACATCACGGGCGCCTTCTGGTAGTTCCAGAGCTTGCCGGTGGGACAGTCGTCCTTGGAGAGCTTGGTGAGGGTTCCCTCGCCGAGGTCGCCGAGGCCGATGGACGACACGTCGTAGAAGCGCGGCTGGCCGCTGTCGTAGGGCACATGCACCTCCGCGATCGACGCGCTCTTCAGGACACGGGTCGGGGTACCACGGTTGGGGGTGTACGTCACATCGCTCAGCACCACACCGGTCTGGCGGTCGATGTTCCAGCACATCTGCCAGCGGGCGCCGTTCTTGAGCGTCTGGTCGATGCGGTCGGCCTCGGGGCAGGACGGCTCCGCCGCGGCCTTACGGGGAGCGGCGGACGCCGGGCCCGGCACCCACAGCGTCAGCAGACCCACCACGGCCATCAGCACACGGGCACGCCGAAACGAACTGAACACGAGCTGAGCTCCCCTCACAGGCCGATGACGGCGGTGCGCCCGGCCGAGAGATCGATGACGATCCTGCTGGTGTCGATCCACTTGCCGCCCGGAATGCGTACGAAGAGCTGTACGCACCGGTGGGCGCCGCACTGCGACACCTGCTCGGCGCCCTTGACGCCCTCGGCACGGGACCCGAGGAACGACATGCCCTGGATCAGCAGCTGGGAGGGCGAGGTCAGCGGCTTCTTCGTCTCCGCCTTGTAGGAGGCGCGCATCCCCTCGCCGAGACGGCGGTCGGCCAGGATGACCTTCACCGCCTGCCGGGCCTCGGCCAGCGTGGGCGGCGGCTGGACCTCGTGCTGACGGGCCGAGCGGAGGACCTTCCCGGAGCGCAGGTCGACGAGCCGGGTGATCAGGCTGTCGGACGCGTAGTCGTAGAGCTGGACCTCGGCCTCACTGTCCGGGACGGAGACGGCGGCCGACTTGGCGCGCGGCGGACGGCGGGTGTCCAGCACCTCGGCGCCGGAGCCGCCCGCGGCGTTCTTCTCGGCCTTGTTGTCCTTGGTGTTCTGCTTCTCGCCCTGGGGGGTGGGCCGTTGCCCGGTGGCGGTGCCGGTGGCGATCCGGGACGCCTCCCGGGTCTCCTCCGACGTCAGCGGCCCGGTGTGCGAGGCGATGTTCGCCGCCGGTTCCGAGCCGCCGGGCGCGGGTGATCCGGTGGCCTGCAGCGCCACCAGCCCCCCGCCGGTCAGCACCGCCGCCAGGCCCACGGCCGCGGATATGCGCCATCCCCGTTTCCGAGGGCCTTCGTCGTCGGCCGTACCGTCCCCACTGGCGTTGATCGTCATCACCCAGCCGTTCCCGTTGTCGGTCAAGTGAGCCCGGGGCAGGGCTCCGTGACAGCACCCGGCAGGCATCAAGGGGTGTGACCGCTGGGGCGTGCCGCCGACTCATCGGCGTGAATCGAGACGCTTCTTCTCTTCACACGTCTACGCCCAGCGCGCGCATCCCCCCGAACTCTGCGCTGTCCACTGTGGGCTCACGTTTTCACCCCTCCGGGCGCTGTAACAGTCGCATTTGTAATGAAGACACCGTGAGAAATGCATGTGCCGGTGTGCAGCATTTCGCCGAGTACCACGGTTTCAGGGGTGCGACGCACTGCTTCCAGGGAATGCTGTGGGGGTCCGGGAGGCTGCAAAGTGACCACGTGCAAAGCCGGTTGGCGGCGGGTCTGCCATCATGCTCACATGAGCCATTTGATCACCATTCGATGTGACATCTGTGGCGCCACTTGTACATCCGACGCGGCCGACAGCGTGAGCGCGGCACGCGCGGCGATGGTCCCGCTGAGCTGGGCCAGGAGACTCCGGGATGGCCAGGTGATCGATGTGTGCTCCGCATGCCGGGTAGGGGGAAAAGGGCCGGGAACGCCGGACCGGGAGGCCGGTTGCTCATGTGAGGGCGGCGAACTCTTCGACGTTCTGGGACACGACAGATTCGGGCATCGGCTGGCCAACACGTTGCTGCGGGCCGGTGTCGACAGTGTCGAACGGTTGTCCAGTCTTTCCGCCCGGCAGCTGCGCGATCTGGAGGGAATCGGAGCCGAGAGCGCGCGGCGCGCCCTCAGTTGTCTCCGCTCGGAACCGGGCGGTTAGCGACTCCCTCGAACATTTCATCGGAACTGGAGTTCGGGGAGTGAGAAATCGGCCAAACGATCGATCCATGCCCGTACCCATGGCCCGTACACCGATGGCCCGTACACCCATGACTCGTACACCAATGACCCGTACACCGACTGCCGAGAGGTGAACGTGAACCCCTTACCCGCCACCGCACCCTCCAGTACCCCCATGTACACCAGCCGCCGGCACCGCGCCCTCTGGGTCGTGGGCGTGGTGTTCTCCGCCGGGCTGCTGGCGCCCCTGCTGTTCCTCGGTGCCGCCAGGAAGGGGATCGTGCGGAACGCCGTCCCCGTCATATACGCGGCGGTCATCTACCCGGTCGCGCTGGGCAGGCAGTGGCTGCCCAACCCGGGCGACTGGATCTCCTGGGTGCTCGCCGCGGTGGTGCTCACCGCGGCGGCCCACGCCGCACTCCTCGCCACCGCTCGCGAAGGAGCCGCGGCGTAGGGTGGCCGGATGCAGGAGCAGTACCGGACGGTCGCGCGCGAGGGCGTGCACGAGGTCGAGATCAACAAGTCCCGCTTCCTCTGCACGCTCGCGCCCGCCGCGACCGAGCGGGAGGCCCAGGAGGTCATTCAGCGAGTCCGCAAGGAACACCCCACCGCCAACCACAACTGCTTCGCCTACGTCATCGGCGCCGACGGCGACGTACAGAAGGCGGGCGACGACGGGGAGCCGGGCGGCACCGCGGGCGCGCCGATGCTGCAGATGCTGCTGCGCCGGGAGACCCGGTACGTGGTGGCGGTGGTCACCCGCTACTTCGGCGGCGTGAAGCTCGGCGCGGGCGGGCTGATCCGCGCGTACGGCGGCGCGGTCGGGGAGGCGCTGGACGCGCTGGGCACCGTCACCCGCCGCCGGTTCCGGCTGGCCACCGTCACCGTCGACCACCAGCGGGCCGGGAAGCTGGAGAACGATCTGCGCGCGACCGGCCGGGTGGTACGGGACGTCCGGTACACGGAGGCGGTGACCATCGAGGTGGGGCTGCCCGAGGCCGACGTGGAGGCCTTCCGCGGCTGGCTGGCGGACGCCACCGCCGGGTCGGCCGGACTGGAACTCGGCGGCGAGGCATACGAAGAGGCCCCCTGACGGAGGCTAGACCGGGGCCCGGGCGGTGGGCTCCGGCTCCGGGACGGGTTTGCGGCGCAAGTGCATTCTGGCCGGGCGTCCCGGGCCGCCGGACTTGACCGGGGACCGCAGCCGGACCGTGGCGTCCAGCCCGCTGCCGGGGGCCGCGTTCAGCGTGGCCTCGCCGCCGCTGGCGTGGGCCAGCCGCTGGACCAGCGAGAGACCCAGGCCGGTGCCGCCCTTGGGGGAGTCGGGGGCCCGCCAGAAGCGGTCGAAGGCGCGGCGGCGCTGTTCGGCGGTCATGCCGGGGCCCTGGTCGATGACGTGGACCTCGATCCAGGTGGGGCGGCCGTCCCGGTGCAGATGACGGCGGTCCGGCGCGGGGTGGCGCAGAGCCAGGGTGACGGTGCCGCCCAGCGGCGACGAACGCAGCGCGTTGGAGAGCAGGTTGTCCAGGATCTGCTCGACGGCCCCGGGCACCGCGAGGGCCCGGCCGACCGGGGCGCCGCGCAGGACGAGCCGGGCATGGTGCTTCTCGAACAGCGGGGTCCAGGTGTGCAGCCGCTCCGTGCACAGCTCGTCCAGGTCGACCAGCTCCGGCGTCACGGCGCCCTCCTCCATCCGGGCCATCGCCAGCAGCCCCCCGACCATCCGGGCCAGCCGCTCCGTCTCGGTCGTCGCGGCGGTGAGCTGGGGGCGGGCGTGCTCGGGGAGATCGGGTTCCAGATTGTCCAGGCGCAGCCGCAGCGCCGCGAGCGGCGTCTTCAGCTGGTGGGACGCCTCGGCCGCGAACGCGCGCTGCGCCTCCAGCAGATGGGCCAGCCGCGCGGCGGTCTGGTTGAAGGTGGCGGCCAGACTGCGCACCTCCGGCGGCCCGGAGGTCACGGGGGCGGGCGTGGGGGCCTTGCCGTCGGCCAGCCGGTGCGCGAAGCGCTCCAGCTCCACGATGGGAGCGCTGGTCCAGCGGGCGAAGATCAGCGCCACCACGGCGGCCCCGGTCAGGATCGCGAGCCCCGCCAGGGCCAGCAGCAGCCACGCCCGGTGCACCTTGGAGTGCACCGCGTCGGTGGGGACGATGAGCCGGACCGCGCCCTGGAGCTGGTTTCCGTGGGTGACGGGAAGGGCGACGGAGAGATAGCTGACCCCGCCGATGGTGGAGGTCCGTACGTCGATCGCGTCATGGCCCCCCAGCGCCGCGGCGATCTCGGGCCGGGACGTGATGTCCCGCGCCTGGTCCGCGGGGAGCGGATGGGAGGCGGCGAGCACACCGCCGCCCGCGCCCACGATGAGCACCTCGCCGCCGATGCGCTCGGCGCAGTGCAGGACCCGCGCCGGAAGTTCGCGCTCCTCGCGGCCCGCCATGATGGACAGGGAGGCGAACGCGGACACCGACTCGGCCTCGTCCTCGGCCGCGGAGATGACCCGCTCCTTCTCGGAACGGCTGTAGACGTAGCCGAGCGGGATCTCGAAACACAGCAGTACCAGGACGGCGAGGCTCAGATAGCCGAGCAGCAGACGACGGGTCACGGCCGGGCGGCCTCCGGAACTCCGGTGTGCACGGCGAGACGGAAGCCGACGCCGCGCAGGGTCTGTATCCACGCCGGATCGCCGAGTTTGCGGCGCAGGGTGGCGACGTGCACGTCGAGGGTCTTGGTCGGGCCGTGGAAGTGCGGGTCCCACACCCGGTCGAGGATCTGCTGACGCGAGTACACCGCCCCGGGGTCCTCGGTGAGCAGGGCCAGCAGCTCGAACTCCTTGGGCGTGAGGGCGACCGGGGTGCCGCCCACCCACACCTGCCGGGTCCTGCGGTCCACGATCAGCGGCTCCTGGCCCTCCAGCGTCTGGTGCTGGACCGGCGCGGGTGCCGGAGCCCGGGCGGGGGCCGGTTCCGGTTCGAAGAACGGCGGGGGAGGAGCGGTGGTGTGCGGGACGGCCGCGGGCATGGCGGACGCGGCCTCGGTGCGCTGGGTGCGGCGGGTCACGGCGCGGATGCGGGCGATCAGCTCACGCATGCTGAATGGTTTCGCCAAGTAGTCGTCCGCCCCCAGTTCCAGCCCGAGTACCCGGTCGGCCTCCTCACCGCGCGCGGTGAGCATGATGATGGGTACGTCGGAGACCTGGCGGATGCCGCGGCATACATCGATGCCGTCCATGTCCGGCAGTCCCAGGTCGAGCAGAACGATGTCCCCGTACGGCCCTTCCAGCCCGGCGGTACCCGTGCTGACATGACTGGCCGTCAGCCCGTATCGCCGTAACCCCTCGACAAGGGGTTCGGCGATCGTCTCGTCATCCTCGATCAGCAGTGCTCGTACGGTCATGGGGTCCTGTCTACCGCAGCGCCGGATGCGCGTCCCGGTTTTTGTAATGTTGCGAGTGCGCTCCCGAATATTGGGGAAGAACTTGCAATGCTCTAGTGTTCGTTTAGCCATCGTCTGACCTGCGTCTCCCTACGGTGAATGGCATCTGGTGACAATCACCCGTCAGGGAGGCACGATGCAGACTCTGCTCGAACACGCCCGCTCGTTCCGGCGCCGGGCCGATTTCGACAGCGGCGAATTCCGGAAACTCGCCGACGGGCAATCTCCACAGGCCTTGTTCATCACCTGCTCGGATTCCCGCGTCATTCCGGCACTCATCACGGGGGCCCGGCCCGGTGAGATTTTCGAGCTGCGCAACGCGGGAAACATCGTTCCGCCGCACGGTATGCACCTGGTCTCCGGCGAGGTCGCCACCATCGAATACGCGCTGGAGGTGCTGGGCGTCCGGGACATCGTCGTCTGCGGTCATTCGCATTGCGGCGCGATGGGGGCGCTGGCCTCCGGGGCGGATCTGTCGCAGCTGCCCGGCGTCGGCGCCTGGCTCGACCTCGCCCGGCCGGGACTGAGCCAGAAGCTCGGCTCCGCCGAAGAGGACCCGTGCACGCGGGAATTGGCCCAGCTGAATGTCCGTAATCAGCTCGACACGCTCAAGGAATATCCGGGAGCCCGACGCCGGCTGGAGAACGGCCAATTGCGGCTGCACGGCTGGTTCTACCAAGTCGACAGCGCCGAGTTGTGGGAACTCGAAGCGGACGGCGACTTCCGGGTGCACCCATGACAACCGGACGCCATGCCCGGGGAAGGGCGCCAACGGGAGCGGCCGGACCGCCGCTCTATGCCGACGACTGGCCCACCCGAACCGATCTTCAAACCGGCGCCCATACCGGAACTCACACCGCCGACTACGCCCGGGCCCATGCCCCCGCATACGCCCCGGACGACCGGAGCGGGCCGGTAACGGAAAGGTTCGAGACCTTAAAAGGGATGGTTAAGACACCCGGTGGCGGGGCCGGTGCTGGCCCCGCCACCGGGGTGGAACCCGGCGCCCGCGCGGGCGCCGGTCTGGAGGGCGGAGCCGGGCGCGCCCCCAAGGGAGGCGACCCCAAGGGCGGCACGACCGCCGGGATCAACTGGGGCACCGAGATCAGCGCCTCGCTCGTCGTCTTCCTGGTGGCCCTGCCCCTGTGCATCGGCGTCGCCGTCGCCTCGGGCGCCCCCGCCGAACTCGGCATCATCACCGGTGTGATCGGCGGCCTCGTCGTCGGTATGACCCCGGGCAGCACCCTCCAGGTGAGCGGGCCCGCCGCCGGTCTCGCCGCGCTCGTCGCCGAGACGGTGGAGGCGGAGGGCATCGCCGCGCTCGGCGTGATCGTGCTGGGCTCGGGAATCCTGCAGATCGTGCTGGGGCTGGTCCGTCTCGGCCGGTTGTTCCAGGCCACCTCCGTCGCCGTCGTGCAGGGCATGCTCGCCGGAATCGGCCTGCCGCTGATGTTCAGCCAGGCGTATCCGCTGGCCGACAACGCGGCCCCCGGCGTGGCCATCGAGAACATGCTCGGCGTCCCCACGCTCATCGCCGACACCCTGGCGAACCCGCAGGCGGCCATCGCCGCCGGACTCGGCATCGCCACGGTCGTGCTCAGCTTCGTCTGGAAGAAGGTGCCGGGGCCCCTCAACAAGCTCCCCGCCGCGCTGGTCGCCGTCGGCATCGGCATCGCCATCGCCGCGCTCCCCGGCGTCGAGGTGAAGACGCTCCAGGTCGGCAATCTGCTGGCCGCCATCCAGGTCCCGGGCCCCGAACAGTTCGCCGGGCTCGCCGACCCCGCGATCCTCACCGCCATCGTCACCTTCACCGTCATCGCCTCGGCGGAGAGCCTGTTCACGGCCGCCGCCGTCGACCGGATGCACGACGGCAAGCGCACCCAGTACAACAAGGAGCTGATCGCCCAGGGCGCGGGCAACACCCTCTGCGGCATCCTCGGCTCGCTCCCCATGACCGCCGTCGTCGCCCGCAGCTCGGCGAACGTCCAGTCCGGCGCCAAGACCCGGATCTCCCGCACGCTGCACGGCCTGTGGCTGCTGGCCTTCGCGCTGCTGCTGCCCAGTGTCCTCGCGCTGATCCCGATCTCGGTGCTGGCCGGTGTCCTCGTCCACAGCGGCTGGAAGCTGCTCGCCCCCGAGCAGTTCCCGAAGATGTGGCACCAGGACCGCGGCGAGTTCTTCGTGATGCTCGCCACCACCCTCGCCATCGTCGCCACCGCACTGCTCGAAGGGGTGCTGATCGGGCTCGCGGCCGGGATCGTGCTGGCCGCGCTGCGGATGTCGCAGACCTCCGTCGAGACGTCCGTCGAGGGCGACACCGCCAAGGTCGTCATGAAGGGCAACGCCACCTTCCTGCGGCTGCCGAACCTCATCGACGCGCTCGAAGCCGTCGGCACCTCCGGGAAGGAGCGCATCCGGCTCGATCTGATGGGCGTCACCCATCTTGATCACGCCTGCCGCAACCAGGTCGAGGAGTTCGTCGCCCAGAAGCGGGCCACCCCCGGGGTACGGGTGGAACTGCTGATGCCGAACGAGCTGAACGCGCCGAAGGCGGCCAAGGCCGCCAAGGAGCCGGACCCCGGGCCGGAGGCGATGGCCGATCCGGCCGCCGGTCCCGGACCCACCGCCGAGTGGTACTACCTCGACCCCCGCCCCCTGGACGACCACCACGACGTCCATCACGCCTACGGAACGGGCTACGGCACCGGCTACCCCGAGGGCGTCGACCTCTTCGACGACCACCGGTGGGGCGAGACCCGCAGGTAAGCGGAGAACACAGGTACACACGGGTACAAAAGCGAGGTCCGTGCGGACCCGGGCACCGATCGCGGTTAACGTGGTCGGTGCCCGTATCGCTGATCCGGTACGGGCGCGTTGCTGAACACCGGGGTGGAGGAAGGACAAGCGTGCGGGTCGGAGTCGATCGTTGAGAATTCTGCACACCTCCGACTGGCATCTCGGGCGGTCCTTCCACCGGGTCAGCATGCTCGCGGCACAGCGGGACTTCCTCGACCACCTCGTCGCGACCGTGCGGGAGCGGCAGGTGGACGCCGTCCTCGTCGCGGGGGACGTCTACGACCGGGCCGTACCGCCGCTGGCCGCCGTCGAACTCTTCGACGACGCCCTGCACCGGCTCGCCGGCCTCGGCGTGCCGACCGTCATGATCTCCGGCAACCATGACTCGCCGCGGCGGCTGGGCGTCGGCGCCGGGCTCATCGAACGGGCCGGTATCCATCTGCGCACCGACCCCGCCGGGTGCGGCACCCCCGTCGTCCTCGCCGACCGCCACGGCGATGTGGCCTTCTATGGTCTGCCGTACCTCGAACCCCGCCTGGTGCGGGAGACGTTGGACGCGCCCGCCGCCGGACACCCGGCCGTCCTCGGCGCCGCCATGGACCGGGTGCGCGCCGACCTCGCCGCTCGGCCGCCCGGCACCCGGTCCGTCGTCCTCGCGCACGCCTTCGTCACGGGTGGCGCGGTCAGCGACAGCGAACGGGACATCACGGTCGGCGGAGTCGCCTCCGTCCCCGCCGAGGTCTTCGACGGCGTCGACTACGTGGCCCTTGGGCATCTGCACGGCTGTCAGACCCTCACCGAGCGCGTCCGCTACTCGGGCTCGCCGCTCGCGTATTCCTTCTCCGAGGCCGCGCACCGCAAGTCCATGTGGCTCGTGGACCTGGATGCCGAGGGCGCGATCGGCGCCGCCGAGCGCGTCGACTGCCCCGTACCGCGCCCGCTGGCCCGCCTCCGGGGGCGCCTCGACGACCTGCTCGCCGACCCCGGCCTCGCCCGGCACGAGGCGGCGTGGGTCGAGGCGACGCTGACCGACCCGGTGCGGCCGCATGAGCCGATGGCCCGGCTCGCGGAGCGCTTCCCGCACGTCCTCACCCTCGTCTTCGACCCGGAACGGCCCCCCGAGGACCCCCTCGCCTCCTACGCGCAGCGGCTGCGCGGCCGCACCGACCGGGAGATCGCCGAGGACTTCGTGGCCCACGTACGGGGCGGGCGGGGCCCGGACGCGGGGGAGTCCGTCCTGCTCGGCGACGCCCTCGAAGCCGTCCGGACGGAAGGGGAGGACCCGCGATGAGGCTCCACCGGCTGACCGTCACCGCCTTCGGCCCCTTCGGCGCCACCCAGCGGGTCGACTTCGACGAACTCTCCTCCGCCGGGCTCTTCCTGCTCCACGGGCCCACCGGCGCGGGCAAGACCTCCGTCCTCGACGCCGTCTGCTACGGGCTCTACGGGCAGGTGCCCGGCGCCCGGCAGGGCAGCGGACTCTCGCTGCGCAGCGACCACGCCGAGCCGCTGACCCCCACCGAGGTCGTCCTCGAACTCACCGTCGGCGGACGGCGTTTGGAGATCACCCGGCGGCCCGAGCAGCCCCGGCCCAAGAAGCGCGGCACCGGCGTGACCCGCGAGAAGGCGCAGAGCCTGCTGCGCGTCTACGACGCCGACTCCCGCACCTGGAAGGCGCTCAGCCGCTCGCACCAGGAGATCGGCGCGGAGATCGAACAGCTGCTGGGCATGAACCGGGATCAGTTCTGCCAGGTCGTGCTGTTGCCGCAGGGCGACTTCGCCCGCTTCCTCCGCGCGGACGAACCGGCCCGGGCCAAGCTGCTGGGCAGGCTCTTCGACACCGGCCGCTTCGCCGCCGTCGAGGAGCGCCTCGCCGAGCTGCGGCGAGCCGCCGAGAAGCGCGTCCTCGGCGGGGACGAACGGCTCCTCGCGCTCGCCCACCGCATGGCCCAGGCCGCGGGCCGCTCCGCCGAACTGGACGCCCACCCGCTGCCGGAGGCCGCCGCCGGGGAACCGGGCCTGACCGGCGCCGTCCTGGAGTGGGCCGCCCTCGCCCGCGCGGGCGCGCGCGAGCGGCGCGACATCGCGCTGTCCGCGCTGCGCGGCGCCGAGTCCCTGCACGAGGCCGCCCGCCGTGCGGCCGACGCGGAGAGCGAACGCGACGCGTCGCAGCGCCGCCACGCCGCCGCGCGGCACCGCGCGGACGACCTGGAGCTGCGCCGCGCCGAACGCGACCGGCTGCACGCCCTGTTGGACCGCGCCCGCGCCGCCGACGCCGTGGCCCCCGCCCTGGACCTGCGCACCACCGCCGCCCACGCCCACCACCGCGCGTCCGCCGCGGAACACACAGCCCGCGCCCACCTGGCCACCCTGGCACCCTTCCCGGTCCCGCCCCAGCGCCCGTCCGCCGAGCCGGACGCCCACGAGCCGTCGACCCCGCCCCGGCCAGGTGACGCGCCCGGGCCCCCAGCCACGGTGCCGCCCGCCCGCGGCACCAGCCCGTCGGGCCTGCCTGACGCGGACCGCCGTACGACGATGGGCCAAGCCACTCCGCCCGAGACCCCCGGGCCGGGCCCCTCCAGCCCGCACGAGCATGCCGCGGGACAGGGCGAGCCGGACCCCAGCGACGCCGGGCCGATGAGGCCGGAGCCTGCCGAGGTGGGCGGTGCGGTGCCGCAGGGGCGTGGCGGTCAGCGGTTGGGTGAGTCGCGTGCCCGTAGGGGCGCGGTCCCGGCCCCTGGCGGGGAGGGCGCCGCGCGCGGGTACGTCGCCGAGCGCGAGGGCGGGGACGGCCCGCCTGCCGAGGCGGGGACCGTGCCGCCGGAGCCGGGTGCTGCGGAACTGCCGTCGAGGACGTCCGCCGACGGCCCGTCGGTGGGACCCGCCGCCCCGGGGACCGGTGTTGGGCAGGCGGGGCCGGAGGCTGCTGACGCGTCCGGGGACGCCGCGCCGGGCGACCGGGCTGCCGCGTGGGACGGGCGACGGGCTGGAACGCCGCAGGTGTCCGGCGATCGGCCGTCCGTCGGACCCGCCACTGGGCAACGGGGCGACCCTGCGGAGGCGGGTGGTGCGGTGCCGCATGCGCGCGGCGCCGTGGCGCCCGGTGACGCCGCTCCGGACGACCGGCCCGCCGGGTCGGTGGGGTCGCGAGCTGACGAGGTGGGTGGCGCGGTGGCCTACGGGGGGTCGAGTGCTCGCGGGGGCGCGGTCCTGGCGCCCGGTGGGGGAAGCGCAACCGGATCGCACGAGCACGACGGGACCGCTCCGGGCCACGGCGGGTCGCTTGCCGGGGCCGGGGGCGCGTGGTTGGCGATGGTGGAGGGGCGGGTTCGGGGGGAGCTGGGGGCGTTGGGGGCGGCCCGGCGGGGTGAGGCGCGGGCCCGGGCCGTGGTTACGGAGATCGCGGAGCTGGACCGCGAGGCGCGGGCCGATGACGAGGCCGTCGAGGAGGCCGCCGAATGGCTCGGCGGGTGGGAGTCGGCCCGGCTCGCGCACCAGGCGCGCATCGAGGCCGCGCACGAGGCCGCCACCCGCGCCGAGCAGCTCGGCGCGCGGATCGAGCCCGCCGAGCGGCGGCTCGACGCCGCCCGCGAGCGCGACCGCCTCGCCGCGCTGGGGCAGCGGGCGGAGGAGGAGCTGATGCGGTGCCGTGAGCGGGCGGGCGCCGCCCGGGAGAGCTGGCTGGACCTCAAGGACCGGCGGCTGCGCGGAATCGCCGCCGAGCTGGCGGCCGGGCTGCGCCCGGGCGAGCCGTGCGCGGTGTGCGGGGGCCGCGAGCACCCGGACCCGGCGCGCCCCGGGGCCGGGCATGTGGACCGTACGGCGGAGGAAGCCGCGCTGGAGGAGTACCAGCGGGCCGAGGCGGAGCGGGACGAGGCCGAGCGCCGGGCGCAGCGGCTGAAGGAGGCCCTGGCGGGCGCGGAGGCTGGGGCGGACGGCGGCGCGGTGGAGGCGCTGGACCGCGCCCTTGCCGAGCTGCGCACCGCGTACGCCGAGGCCCGCGCCGCGGCCGCCGACGGGCGCGACGCCCGCGCGGCCCTCGACCGGGCCGAGGGCGAGCACGCCCGGCGGCTGGCCCAGCGGCAGGAGGCCGAGCGGCGATCGGCGGCCCGTACGTCGCACCGCGAGGCGCTGGCCCGGGAGCGGGCCGCGCTGCTCGCCGAGCTGGAGGAGGCCCGCGGCGGGGACGCCACGGTCGCCGAGCGCGCGGCGCGGCTGGAGCGGCAGGCCGGGCTGCTGGCGCGGACGGCCGAGGCGGTACGTGACGCCGAGGCCGCCGCGCGGCGGCTGAAGGAGGCCGGCGCGCAGCTCGCCGACGCCGCGTACCGCGCGGGCTTCGACACGCCGGAGGCGGCGGCCGACGCCGTACTCTCCGCGGACCGGCGGCGCGAGGCGCAGCGCCGCCTGGACGAGTGGCAGACGGAGGCGGCGGCCGTCGCGGCCGAGCTGTCCGATCCGCGGCTCGCCGCCGCGGCGCAGTCGCCGCCCGCCGACCTCGCCGCGGCCCGGGCCGCCGCCGCCGCGGCGACCCGGGCCCTGCGCGACGCCTCGGCGGCCGACGCGGCGGCCCGTACCCGCTGCCAGGACCTGGACGGGCTCTCCGCGCAGGCCGTCGAGGACGCCCGCCGCCTCGCCCCGCTGCGTGAGGAGTACGACCGCGTCGCCCGCCTCGCCACCCTCGCCGCCGGTACCTCCGCCGACAACGAGCGGCGGATGCGGCTGGAGGCGTACGTACTGGCCGCGCGGCTGGAGCAGGTCGCGGCCGCGGCCAGCGCGCGGCTGCGGCACATGTCGTCCGGGCGCTACACCCTGGTGCACTCCGACGCCCGCGCGGGCGGCCGCGGCCGCTCCGGGCTCGGGCTGCACGTCATCGACGCCTGGACCGGCCGGGAGCGCGACACCGCGACCCTCTCCGGCGGCGAGACGTTCTTCGCCTCACTGGCGCTCGCGCTCGGGCTCGCCGACGTCGTCACGGACGAGGCGGGCGGGGTCCGGCTGGACACGCTCTTCATCGACGAGGGGTTCGGCAGCCTGGACGAACAGACCCTCGACGAGGTGCTGGACGTCCTGGACTCGCTGCGCGAACGGGACCGCACGGTCGGCATCGTCAGCCACGTCGCGGATCTGCGCCAGCGGATTCCGGCCCGGCTGGAGGTGGTGAAGGGGCGCGAGGGCTCGGCGGTGCGCCACCGCACCGCCACCGCGGCCCCGGGGTGAGAGCGCTCAGTCCCGCGTGGCGCCGCGCTCGTAGACGTACAGGTCGCCGCGGTCGGCGGTGCGCGTGAAGTCGGCGCGGAGCAGCACCCGCTGGGAGGGGATGTTCCACGGCTCGGTGGTCGCGATGACGGTGTGGATCTCCGACTGCTCCGCGGCCCACTCCATCAGCAGCCCCAGCGCACCGGTCGCCCAGCCCGCGCCGCGCGCCGAGTGGGACAGGTCGTAGCCGACCTCCACCTCGCCCTCGCCGGGGGCGGGCGGGCCGTGGAAGCCGATGCTGCCGACGGCGACGTCGTCCTCGGCGCGCAGGATGGCGTAGAACCCCCAGGGGGAGCGGTAGCACCCCGCCGCCGCGGCGCGCGCGGTCATCGCGGCGGCGCCGATCGACGCGTCGCCGGGGACGCCGTCGATCCAGTCCAGATCGCCGGGCTTGCCGTCGGCGACCACGGCCGCGTCCCCGGGCGTGTGCTCGCGCAGCGTCATCCGGTCGTTCCACAGCACGAACCGACCGTTCTCGTGCGCCTGCTGGTACGCCACGTGGGGCCCTCTCTCGCCGGGGCGCGGCGCGGATGCGCGCGGCCCAGCGAGACTGTACTCGGCCCGGCGCCGAGGCGCCGCCCGTCAGCGATGTGCCGGAACAGCAGACCGCTGACCTGGGCGTCTCCCGTCTCCACCACCGCCGGGCCCGCCCCGCCGAGCCGCCGGGCGCCGCGCGGGGTGAGCGGGGCGAACGGGACGCGGGGAACGGACCCTGAAAGCGGGGCGGCCGGGGCACAACGCGATCGCGGATACCGTCCGGCCGCCCCTCGAAGATCCGTGAGAATCAGAGCGCGGACAGCTCCGCCACCAGGTCGTCCAGCCCCAGCGACCCCTGGGACAGCGCCGCCATGTGCCACTTCTTGGCGTCGAAGGCGTCGCCGTGCGCCTTGCGGGCCGCTTCCCGCCCGGTCAGCCAGGCCCGCTCGCCCAGCTTGTAGCCGATGGCCTGACCCGGCATGCCCAGGTAACGCACCAGCTCGCTGTCGAGGAAGTCCGCGGGGCGGCCGCAGTGCAGCCCGAAGAACTCCCGCGCCAGCTCCGGCGTCCAGCGCTCACCGGGGTGGAAGGGCGAGTGGCCGGGGATCTCCAGCTGCAAGTGCATGCCGATGTCGACGATCACCCGCAGCGCCCGCATCATCTGCGCGTCGAGGTAGCCGAGCCGCCGCTCCGGGTCGGTCAGATAGCCCAGCTCGTCCATCAGCCGCTCCGCGTACAGCGCCCAGCCCTCGGCGTTGGCGCTGACCATGCCGACCGTGGCCTGGTAGCGGGAGAGCCGGTCGGCGACGTGAGCCCACTGGGCGAGCTGCAGATGGTGGCCCGGGACACCCTCGTGGTACCAGGTCGAGACCAGGTCGTAGACGGGGAAGCGGGTCTCGCCCATGGTGGGCAGCCAGGTCCGGCCGGGGCGGGAGAAGTCCACCGACGGCTGGGTGTAGTACGGGGCGGCCGCGCTCCCGGGCGGGGCGATCATCGACTCGACCCGCTTGACCCGCTCGGCCAGGTCGAAGTGGGTGCCGTCCAGCTGCTCGATGGCCTCGTCCATCAGCCCCTGGAGCCAGACCCGGGTCTCCTCGACGCCCTCGATGTGCACACCGTGCTCATCGAGGTGGCGCAGCGCCTCCCACGGGGTGGCGCCGGGCAGGATCTTCTCCGCCTCGGCGCGCATCTCGGCGTGGATGCGGTGGTATTCGGCCCAGCCGTACGCGTACGCCTCGTCCAGGTCCAGGTCGGTGCCGTTCCACATCCGGGACCAGCGCTGGTAGCGCTCGCGCCCCACCACCTCCGGGGCGCCCTCGACGCCCGGGCCGTAGACGTCGCGCAGCCAGTCGCGGAGGGCGGCCAGCGCCCCGGTGGCCGCGGCCGCGGCCTCGTCCAGCTCGCCGCGCAGCGCGTCCGGTCCCTCGGCGGTGAAGTCGGCGAACCAGCCGCGGTCGGTGCCGATCCACTCGTCCAGCTGGCCGAGGACCGTGGCCACCTGCCGCGGCCCTGCGGGCAGCTCGCGCCGCAGCCCCTCGGCGAGCGAGGCGCGGTAGCCCTCCAGCGCGCCGGGGACGGTGCGCAGCCGGGCCGCGATCGCCGACCAGTCCTCGTCGGTGGCGGTCGGCATCACGGTGAAGACGCTGCGCACCGAGTGCAGCGGGGAGTGGAGGTTGCTGATCGCGCGCAGCGGCTCATGGGCCTCGTGCACGGCGAGTTCGGCGGTCAGCCGCTCCCGCAGCAGCCGCCCGCAGCGCCGCTCGGCGTCGCTGTCCGCACCGGGCCGCGCCTCGGCCTCGGTCAGCCGGTCCAGGGTGGTGCGTGCCAGCTCGGCGACGGCGTCGGCGCCCGCGGGGGAGAAGTCGGGCAGTCGGCGTGCGCTCTCGGGAACGCCCAGGAAGGTGCCGGTGATCGGATCGAGTTCGATGAGGGCGTCGACGTAGGTGTCGGCGACCTGTCGGGGCAGCGGAGCGTTCTTGGAATCGGACATGGGGCCATCCTCGTACGGCCGGGGGCGCGGCGTCATCAGCGTATCCATGTCATGCGCCTGTATGGCCGGGACCCGCGCCCGGGCCCCGGCCGACCGCTCAGCTGCCGGTCCGCGGGGCCGGGGCCGGGGCGGGCGCGGGCACCTGTGCGGGGGTGAGCTGGGCGGTGACCACGAGCGTGCCCTGCTCGATCTGGTAGTCCAGCGGCAGCCCGAGGGCGCGCATCGCCGCGACCATCCCGGTGTTGGCCGACTGGGTGACCGCGTACACGCATCCGCTGCCCGTCTCGGCGGCCATCGCGATCAGCCGCCGCAGCAGCTCGCCGCCGATGCCGCGGCGCTGCCACGCGTCCTCGACGATCAGCGCGACCTCGGTCTCGTCCCCGTCCCACAGCAGATGGCCGAGGGCGACCAGCCGTCCGGAGGCGGTGTACGCGGCGAGGGTGCGGCCGAAGCGCGGGCTGAGCAGATGGTCCAGATAGCGGTCGGCGTCGCCGACCGGGCCGTGGTAGCGCCGCCCGAGCGTGGTGGGCGAGCACCGCTGGTGCATCGCGCGGGCCTCGGCCAGGTCCCGGGTGTCGGCCCGGCGCACGGTGACCTCGTTGCCCTCGGGCAGCGTCAGCACATCGCGGCGGTGCGGCAGCCGCGGCCCGAGCCGGGCGTCCAGGTCGACCAGCGCGCGGGCGCGCGCGAACTCGGTCGGGGTGAACGGCAGATGCGGCCGCTCGATCGTGAGCGCCCCGCCGGACGGGTCCCGCAGCCGCATCACCGTCTCCTCCAGCACCCCCTCGACGGGCGGCGCGTCCTCCAGCGGACGGCCGCCGAGCGAGGTGGCCGGAAGCGAGTGGATGGTGCAGCGGCCGAGCAACTGGCGCAGCGCGAGCGGCAGTTCGGCGCCGTCCAGCGCGGTACGGGTCGCCAGCGTCAGCACCCGGGTCGGCGCGTCCACCAGGTCGTGGGTGTCGGCGCGCTCGATCCAGGTGTCGCTGCCGCCCCCGGCGGCGATCGAGCGCTTCAGCTCGTCGGCGGGTACGGCGGCGGGGGCGCGCAGCAGGAACTCGTCCACGGTCCCGTCGGCCAGCGGATGGGTCTGCAGCGACAGGATGTCGACGCGGTGACCGGCCAGCGCGCCGCACAGCGCGGCCAGGGTGCCCGGCTCGTCCCGTACGGTCGTCCGTATCCGCCACAGCGTGGTGGGGGTGTCCTCCGGGGCGCCCGCGGCCTCGGCCGCGTCGGTCCGCACGTCGTCCGCGGGCGCCGGTGAGGATTCCGGTACCGGCGGGGCGTGGCCGTGTAGTCGGCGCCACCAGGTGGGCAGCCGCCAGCGGTCGCGGGGCCGGGCGGAGTGGTGGTCGGGTGTCGCTCGAGGAGTCATGGGAAACAGCCTCGCGCAACGGTGTTGCGTGATCACAAACGCTCTGTGACCTATGGGTTAAGTGTGCATCTGATCAGAGAAGCTCGTTTTGTCCGACATTAAATGGTCGCGAGATCAACGGGCGCTGAGATCAACGGGCGACGAGATCAAACGGTGCAGGATCAACCTACCCCGCCGCCAGCCGCCGCAGCACCCGCCCGCAGCGGCGCGCGTACGCCCGCTGGAAGAACGGCACCAGCGGCGCCACCGCCCGGGTCAGCCGCATCGCCGGACGGCTGAACGCCGTGACCGTCAGCCACACCGAGCCGTCCCGCTCCAGGCTCACCACGAATGACTCCTCGCCGCGCTCCGGGTGGCCGGGCAGTGTCCCGTACGCGAAGCCGGTCCGGCTCCCGTCCGCCACGGTCCACACCACCTCGCACGGCGCGCGCAGCCGCAGCGGTCCGGCCCCCAGCCCCACCACGACCGTCCGCCCCTCGGCGGCGGGTCCGTCGGCGCGGATCGTGACCCCGACCGCCCGGTGCATCCGCCAGTCCAGGACGGCTTGCCCCGCCGCCCCGAACACCTGCGGGCCCGCCCCGATCCGGGTCCGCACCCGCAGATGGCCGTATCCGGCGGGCAGCGGCCGGTGCCGGGTGGCGCCCACCTCCGGATAGGTGAGGCGGGAGGGCAGATCGGTGGAGGCCATGGCGGTACGGTACGCGGCCCCGCCGACGGGCCGTCATTTGTTGAAAAACTTCCGGATCTTACGCACGAACCTGACGGCGCTCCAGACGAGGAGGCCGCCCACGACGAGCAGGAAAAGGATCGCCCCCCACAGGGGCATCTTCTTTCCGGTGGACACGCCGTCGCCGCCGTGGGTGCTGCGGGAGGAGTGGCCGCCGCTTCGCGACTTCTTCTTGCTGACGCCACCACCGCTCTTGCTGACGCCACCGCTAGTGCTGCTGCTACCGCCTCGCTTCGACGACGACAGCGCGACGTGCGAGACGGAGTGAGGCGCCGGCGCCGCCTGGGCCGTGGCGGGTGCCACCCCGAGCAAGGCGCCGGTCAGGAGGAGGGCGGTTGCCGAACGCATGAGAAATCCCCGTGATGGTGGGTCGGAAAGATAATCGCGCCAGGGCGCGGCATTCGCACCCAAGATCGAGGCTAACCCGGCAGCCACGCCGGCCGCGAACTGCCCAGCCTCGGCGTCGTCCCCGACCAGCGGGGCGCCGTCTCCGACATGCGGATGACGGGGCCGAGGCTCTTCAGATCGCCGTAGGCGGTGGCGTCGTCGGCCACCGCGCAGCGCTCGAACTCCGTGGGCTCCAACTGGCCCGCCGCGTCGTCGAAGCCGCTGATCAGTCCCTGCCGCTGGAGAAGCATCGCGGACTGGCAGAGGGAGACGCTGACGCGGTACGTACCGCCTTCGCGGGCGCGGCGCGCGAGGGCGAGCATCGCGCCGTAGCTGCCCAGGAAGCCCGTGAGGAAGTCGCAGAGGAAGACCGGCGTGAGCTGCGGGCGGCCCGCTCCCGTCGCGTGTCCCTGGATGTCGCAGACGCCGGTCACGGCCTGCGCCACTTGGTCCCATCCGGCGCGGCCCCCGAACGGGCCGCCCGAGCCGAAGCAGTTGACGCTGACGTACACCATTCCCGGCCGTACGGCCGCGAGGTCGGCCGGGCCGAAGCCGTGCGCCTCCAGCCGGTGCGGACGGTATCCCTCGATGAACACGTCCGCTTCGGAGGCGAGTTCGCGCAGGCGAGCGGCCTGGTCGGGGCGGGTGAAGTCCAGGTAGGCGCTGCGCTTGCCATGGCTGGTGTCGCGGACGAACGGCGGTACCTGGGGGAGGTGCGGCGCGGTGACCATGAGGACGTCGGCCCCGTGCTCGGCCATGCTGAGGGCGGCGGTGGGCCCCGCGAGAATGCGGGTGAGATCGAGTACGCGGAGGCCGGCGAGCGGTTCGGCGCCGGCGGGCAGGGGCTCGGGGGCGCTGTCACCGATCTTGGTGATCTCCACGACCGGGCGCCCGGCGAGATAGGCGCCCTGCGGGTGGTCCAGCCACTCCCGCGCGGTACGGACGACTCCGCCGCACGCGTCGGCGGCGGCGATCGCTTCTTCCAGGTCGTCCGCCTTCCACTCGCGGACCGCGGCCTCCACCGAGGCGGGCGTGGCCTCGCAGCCCAGCACGTCCAGCACGCGCTGTTCGAGGTGCGGAAGGTTGAAGTGCGGTACGAACCAGCGGTCGTCGGCGGTCCGCCAGGGCTGGGTGAGCGACGCCATGTGCTCGACGTCGGGCGATACCGGGATGGGCCGGTACGTGCCCGACGCGTCGCGGACGAGGGTCATGTCCTCGCCGCCGAGGGCCGTGGCGGCCGCGGCCCGTACGTCGACCTCGATCCGCTGCCGGCGGCCCGTCCGCATCTCCCACAGGTCGTTCGCGGCGACGGCACGGGCCGCGAGGGCGTCGGCGAGGGTCCGGCCGACGCGGAACGGCGAGGCGAACAGCGGGTCGGACCCCGTCGTCGTCACCTCGCCGGGCGCCGGCCGCTCGCCGCCCCGGAGCGTCATGAGTTCGTCGAAGGCGCGCGGCCCTTCCTCTGTGGTGGCCATGGTGTTCTCCTTTGTACGGTCCCTGCCTCGGCCGCCACGCGCGGTACCCCGTGGTGGTGTGCGGCAGGGGGCTGGTGCTTAAAGTCGTCGGTTCCCGCGCGGCCGGGTCAGCGCGCGCGGACGTCGACGACGATGCGGCCCGTTCCCTGACCGGCGAGCATGTCGGCGGCGGCGTCCTGAGCGGCCGCGAGGGGGATGGTCCGGGTCAGGCTGTCGAGCAGGGCCGGGTCGAGGTGGCGTGCGAGGAGCTGCCAGGCTGCCTCGCGACGCCCGCGCGGGGTGCGCACGGAGTCGATGCCGATCAGGCCGATGCCGCGCAGGATGAACGGCAGGACGTTCCCCGGGAATTCGGCGCTCGCGGCGAGTCCGCAGGTGGTGGCGGTGCCGGAGTGCCGCAGCCCGGCGAGCGCGCCCGCCAGGACGGGGCCGCCGACCGCGTCGACCACGCCCGCCCAGCGCTGCTTGGCGAGCGGCCTCCCCTTGGGGTCGAGTTCCGCGCGGTCGACGATGTGGGCCGCGCCGATCGCGGTGAGCCGGTCGTGCAGGATCTCCGGACGGCCGGTCGCGGCGATCACCTCGTAGCCGGCGTGGGCCAGCAGCGCGATGGCGATCGAGCCGACGCCGCCGCCCGCCCCGGTGACCAGGACCGGCCCGTGCTCGGGGGCCAGCCCTTGCCGTTCGAGGGCGAGGAGGCTGAGCGCGGCGGTGAATCCGGCGGTGCCGATGGCCGCCGCCTGGGCCGGGGTGAAGGTGGCGGGCACGGACACGAGGTCCCCGCCGTCGACGGCCGCGAACCCGGCGAGGCCGCCGTGCCGGTCCTCACCGAGCCCGGCGCCGTTCTGCGTGACCAGGTCGCCCTGGCGCCAGCGGTGGTGGCTGCTGGTGAGGACCTCTCCGGTGACGTCGATGCCCGGCACCAGGGGATGGCGGCGGACCACGCCGGGACGGCCCTGGAGGGCGAGGGCGTCTTTGTAGTTGACGCTCGAATAGTGCACACGCAGGGTGGTGTCGCGGTCCTCCAGCACGCCGCTGTCGAGTTCTTCGAGCGTGGCGCGGTGCCCGTCCGGGAGTTCGCGGGTGATCCAGCCGGTGAACGCGGTCATGGGGCGGCCCTTCTGTCGCGGGTGCGGCGGGTGGCGGCCGGCCGACCCCGGCCTCGTACGAGACCGGCCCGACGGCTGGTGCCGCGCTGACCGCCAGTCGCACCCTCGACGCTAAAGACGGGCCGGGCCGGGGGGAAATGCCTGTCGCGACACATCGATGCGCGGCGGGCATGGCGGCTGGTGACCGGCTGGGCACGTCACTCGGACGCGCTCCGCAGGGCGGCGTCCAGGAAACGCCGGATCAGCGTCCGCTGGGCGTCGGGCAGATGGACAAGACGCACCGGGCTCGGGGGCGCGTTGGTGAGAGGGATGAAGCGCAGGGCCGGATGGTGCGTACGGCGCTCCGCGACCTCGGGGACGATGCCGATGCCCCGGCCCGCGGCCACCGTCTCCAGCCATTCGTCGTAGTTCGCCGTCTCGAAGACCTGGGCCGGGCGCCGGCCGTCGGGCCACGACCCGGGGCCGGTGGTCCCGCTGACGGTGTTGACGACCAGGGCCCAGTGCGGGACGTCGGCCCACTCCAGATGGGTGAAACGGGTCAGGTCGCTCTCGCGCGAGCAGACGGCGACCCGCGGCTCGTCGTACAGGCGCACCGTCCGCATCCCCGCGGGCACCTCGGCGTCCCCCCGGACGAGGGCGATGTCGACGGTGCGCTGCCGCAGCGCCTGGACCGGGTCGTCGGTGCGGCTCAGGCTGACCGAGGCGCCGGTGTCCGCCTCGAAGCGGCTGACCGTCCGCTGCGCCCAGGGGTCGGGCAGCAGCCAGCTGAAGCCGAGCCGGAGGGCGCCGCGGTGCTGGACCACGGCCAGGGCGTCGTCCAGGGCGGCGAGGACCCGCTCGGCGTGGTCCAGGAACCGCGCGCCGGTCTCGGTCAGCTCGACGTGCCGGGAGGACCGGTCCAGGAGCAGGACGCTCAGCCTGTTCTCCAGCTGCGCGATCGTACGGCTGAGCGCCGGCTGCGTGATCAGGAGTTCCTCGGCGGCCCGTGAGAAGGAGCGGTGGCGGGCGACGCAGCTGAAGGCCCGCAGATGGCGCAGTTCGATGTCCATACCCGCAGCGGCCCTCACCGGCGTCCATGCGCGTCATGCATAGCGGCAGCCTAACGGGCATTTCTCAGGCGCGTACGGGCTGCCTAGCGTCGAAGGCGACCCCCGAACACCACCAGGAAGGTGACCACCGCTGTGCACGCGTCAACCACGCCCCCGCCGCGTACGACATCTCCGTGGACGGTCGTCGTCCAGGGAGCGGCGGCGCTCGCCGCGAGCATGGGGGTCGGCAGGTTCGTCTACACCCCCATCCTGCCGCTGATGCGCGATCAGGCCGGGCTCTCCCCGGCGCTCGGGGCGAACCTGGCCACGGCCAACTTCATCGGCTACCTCCTCGGCGCCCTCATCGGGATCGCCGCCCCCGCCGTCGTACGGTCGGCGGCGGCGCTGCGCGGATCGCTCCTCGTGCTGGTCGGCACGCTGGCGCTGATGTCGGCCACGCACGACGGCGCCGTGTGGTTCGCACTGCGGCTCGTGGCGGGCGCGGCCAGTGCGCTGACCTTCGTGATCGCCGTCAGCGCCATGCTCACCGGCCTACGGGTACACGCCCACCACCTGGTCGGCTGGGCCTTCGGCGGGGTCGGCGCCGGCATCGCCCTGTCCGGCCTGCTGGTCGTCGCCGTGCAGGCGGCGTCCACCTGGCAGGCGGCCTGGCTGACCTGCGCCGCCCTCGCCGCGGTGCTCGCCGCCCTCGCCTGGCCGCTGGCCCCCCACCGGCATGCGGGCGAACACTCCGAAACGGGCCGGCCGACCGACCGGCCGCGCACCCACCGCTGGTTCATCGCCCTGCTGGCCAGCTACACCTTCGAGGGGATCGGCTACATCATCGCCGGCACCTTCCTCGTCGCGGCCATCCAGGAAGACGTTCCGGGCCGGCTCGGCGGCGGGGCGTGGATCGTCGTCGGCCTCGCCGCCCTGCCCTCCTGCGCCGTATGGACCCGGCTGGCCCGCCGCTGGTCCCGGCCCGCCCTCCTGTTGACCGCGCTGATCATCCAGGCCGTCGGCATCGCACTGCCGGCCGTCGTCGGCGGCGCGATGCCCGCACTCGTCTCCGCGGTGCTGTTCGGTGCCACCTTCATGGGCGTCAGCACGATCGCCCTGTCGATCGGCGCCCACCTGCGCGTGCCGCGCGCCGTGGCCCTGCTGACGGCCGGGTACAGCGCGGGCCAGATCCTCGGCCCGCTGCTCGCCGCGCCGCTGCTCAACCATGGCTACAACCAGGCCCTGCTGCTGGGCAGCGTCATGGTCGCCCTGGCCGGGGCCGCGGCGGCGGCCGTCTGCGTCCGCTTCCCGCACCACCTGGCCCCGGCCGCCTGACCTCGCACCTCAAGGAGCGCTCATGAGCACACCGCTGACCGGTCTCGGCATCGACCGTCCGATCCTCGCCGCGCCGATGGCCGGCGGGCCGAGCACGCCCGCCCTGGCCGCCGCCGTCGTCGCCCGCGCGGGCGGACTGCCGACCGTCGCCACCGGCGGGGTTGCCGCCCCCACCGACGTGGCCGACGTCCTACGGGCCGGGGCGGACGCCGCCATGGTCGGCATCGCGCTGCTGCGCACCGACGAGAGCGGGGCCTCCGCACCCCAGAAGGCGGCGCTGGCGGACCCCGCCTTCGACTCTGTGCTGATCCGACGAAACGTCCACGTCCGCGGCCTCGTACAGGGCGTGTACTACCGCGACACCTGCCGCCGACTGGCCCGCGAAGCGGGTGTGAACGGATGGGTCCGCAACCTTCACAACGGCGACGTGGAAGCCGTCTTCGAGGGATCACCGGGCGGCGTACAGCGCCTGGTGAGCTGGGCCGCAGAGGGGCCGGGCGCCGCCGAGGTGACCGAGTGCGCCGTGGCCGCCGAGAACCCCGAGGGCGATCGCGACTTCCGCGTCCTGGACGACGCTCCGGCCGCGTAGCGCGCATCGCTCGCTCAGCGCGAACCGGCGCATCCGTCAGTCCATGACGGCTTGCCACGGTACGCGCCCCAGGGGCGCGTACCGCCCACGTCGGCTTCCGCTACTGGCCGACCAGCCCCGGCTTGAGCGCCTTGGTGAACAGCACCGCGCCGCCCACCTCCAGCAGCCGCACCGTCAGCTCGCCGCTGTCGCCGTCGATCTCCACCTCGCCGTAGAACTGGTAGCCCTCGGCGGGCGAGACGTTCGCCCGGTCCGGCGCCTTCACGAACGGCTGCGCCGGGCCGAAGGTGCCGTCCAGCTTCACCGCCGGGAAGGACCCCGCGTTCAGCGGGCCCGTGACGAACTCCCAGAACGGCGCGAAGTCCTTGAACGCCGCCCGCGACGGGTCGTAGTGCTGCGCCGAGGTGTAGTGGACGTCCGCCGTCAGCCACACCGTGCCGGTGATCTTCTGGTGCTTGATGTGCCGCAGCAGCTCCGCCAGCTGCAGCTCACGGCCCAGCGGGGCGCCCGGGTCGCCCTGCGCCACCGCTTCGAAGTCCTTGTCCCCGTCCGGGACCACCAGACCGAGCGGCATGTCGCAGGCGATCACCTTCCACACCGCGCGCGACCGCGACAGCTCCCGCTTCAGCCACGCCAGCTGCTCGGCGCCCAGGATGCCCTGGGCGTCGTCCGGCTGACGGCCGGGCGAGTTGGCGTCCCGGTACGTACGGCAGTCCAGCACGAAGACGTCCAGCAGCGGGCCGTGGTGCTGGACCCGGTACACCCGGCCGCTCGCGTCCGGCCGCAGCGTGCTGATCGGGAAGTACTCGGCGAACGCCTGCCGGGCGCGGGCCGCCAGCACGTCCACCTTCTTCTCGGTGTAGCGGTCGTCGGCCAGGATCTCGCCCGGGTACCAGTTGTTCAGCACCTCGTGGTCGTCCCACTGGGTGATGGTCGGCACCTCGGCGTGGAACCGGCGCAGATTGGTGTCCAGCAGGTTGTAGCGGAAGTTGCCGCGGTACTCGTCCAGGGTCTCGGCGACCTTGGACTTCTCCGGCGTCATGATGTTCCGCCAGGTCGAGCCGTCGGGCAGCTTGACGGTCTCGGTCAGCGGGCCGTCGGCGTAGATGTTGTCGCCGCTGCACAGGAAGAAGTCCGGGTCGCGACGGCGCATCTCCTCGAAGGCGCGATAGCCGCCGTCGTCCGGGTTGATGCCCCAGCCCTGCCCCGCCAGGTCGCCGGACCAGACGAAGCGCACACCCTTACGGCGCTCCGGCACCGTACGGAATGTCCCGTGCACCGGCTCGCCGGTGCGGCGCGGGTCCTCCGGGTCGGCGAGCAGCACCCGGTAGTGCACCTGGCTGCCGGAGGGCAGACCGTGCAGCGCGGTGCGGCCGGTGAAGTCCGTGCCCGGCCCGAGCAGCGGACCCTGCCAGCGCCGCGGCCGGGTGAAGGACTCCGTCGCGGAGGTCTCCACGATCATGCGGGCCGGGCGGTCGGAACGCACCCACACCAGCCCCGAAGACGTCGTCACGTCCCCCGTCTGCACGCCCCACCGGGCGCTCGGGCGCCCCGACAGCGCCTGTGCGGGCGCCGCCGATGCCACCCCCGACGCCGCGGCGGGCAGGGCCAGCGCCGCGGACGCGGCCGCCGACCCCTGCAGTACCGAACGCCGCCCGATCCCTCTGCCGGATTCCCGCGCCATGGTGGAGCCTCCCGTAACTCGTAGAACAGCTGTGCTGGTCTGTTGTTATCGGTGCGAGATGCCTCATTCCCGAACGCACAGTAAACAGCAGGAGCTTCCGATGAGTCCCGGGCCCGCTGGGCTACAGTCCGCCCGCCACTCGCAGCACCGCTCCGGTCGTGTATGACGCGTCCGGGGAGAGCAGCCACGCCACCGCGCCCGCGATCTCGTCCGGCTCACCCGGACGGCCCATCGGCACCCGCTCCGGATTCCGCCACGGCCGCTCCGGGTCACCCATCCGCGCGTGGATATCGGTCAGCGTCATGCCCGGCTGGACCGAGTTGACCCGGATGCCCTCCGCGGCCAGCTCCTTCGACAGGCCCACGGTCATCGCGTCCACGGCCGCCTTGCTGGCCGCGTAGTGCACGTACTCCCCGGGGCTGCCGGTCGTCGCCGCACCGGAGGAGACGTTGACGATGACGCCGCCCCGGCCGCCGTGCCGGGTGGACATCTCGCGCGCCGCGCGCCGCGCGCACAGCAGGGCGCCGGTCACGTTGACGTCCACGACCCGCCGCATCACCTCGGGCGACGTCTCGGTGAAGCGGCCCAACGGCCCGGTGATCCCGGCGTTGTTGACCAGCCCGGTGATCGGGCCCAGGTCCTCCCGCACCGCGTCGAACATCGCCTCGACCTGCTCCGCGACGCTCGTGTCGGCCTGGACGACGGCGGCCCGCGCCCCCTCCGCGCGCACCAGTTCGGCACTCCGCTCGGCGGCCTCCCGGTCCTGCTCGTAGCCGATGGCGACGCTGTGTCCGGCGCGTGCCAGCCGCACCGCCACCGCCGCCCCGATCCCACGGCTGCCGCCCGTCACGACCGTGACCTGGTCCATTACCTCAGCTCCCGCCCCGTTACCGTCCCTGTTGGAATGATCATGACGATAGCTGATCGGACATTGGTCTTGACCAAGTTTGCGCCCCGCCCTATGGTCACATTGATACTGCAACAATGTTTAATAAATAAGCACGCATAAAGAAGCACAGGGGGAGATCAGGGTGGGGACCACGCAGCTCGACTCGGTACCGGAGCCGAAGTACTGGCATCTGAAGACCGTGCTCAGTGAGGCGCTCGACTCGGAGTTCGCGGTCGGGGAGATCCTGCCCAACGAGCGTGAGCTGGCCGCCCGTTTCGGCGTCGCCCGCGCCACCCTCCGGCAGGCCCTCGAACAGCTCGAACTGGAGGGCAGGCTGCAGCGCCGCCGCGGGGTCGGCACCACCGTCGCGCCGCCGCGCGTCGGCGTGGCCGTCGGGGACTACACCCACACCTGGACGGAGGCGGGCGAGGACGCCTGGGCCTGCGTCGACAGCGTCGAGGCGGTGCCGCCCGCCGCGGTCCTGCGGCTCCTGGACACCGAACCCGACGCCCCCGTGCACCAGGTGCGGCGCACCCGGGTGAGCCAGGGCCAGCCGCTCGCCGCCGAACTGCTCTACGTACCGGCCGCGTCCGTTCCCGGCCTCGCCGCCATCGGGACCCCCAGCGGGCTGGCCCGCGCCCGCGCCGTGCTGCGCGAGCTGAGCAGGCTGCGGCTGGAGGGGCGGGAACAGTCGGTGGAGCTGGGGTCGGCCCGGGCGGACGACGCCAAGGAGCTGGACCGGCTGCCCGGCGCCCCCGTTCTCGTCGTGACCACCCGTTACGTCGCGGAGAACCGCACCGCGGCGGTCGCCGTGGCCACCTACCGCGCCGACACCTGCCGCCTCACCTTCGGCGACCCGGGCGGCATCGAGCTGCTGGCGGGCTGAACCGGACCGAGAGGCCTCAGCGGGCCGCCCGGCGCGCGGTGACCGTGCTCTCCACCGCGAACAGCTCCGCCTCCACATGGTCCAGCGCCAGCCGCAGCGCACCCGTCGTCACCGCGGCCTCGCCCAGCAGCGACTGGGCGACCTGCGGCGGACGCAGGCAGTAGCGGGCCAGCTCGTCGCGGAGCGGGTCCAGCACGCCGTCAAGCCCCGCGGCCCAGCCGCCCACCACGACCACCTCGGGATCGAGCGCCAGCACCAGGGCCGCCGTGTCGTGCACCAGCCGCCGGATGAAGCGGTCCACGGCCGCGCGCGCCCGCGCGTCGCCGTCCCGGGCGAGCGCGAAGACC
This sequence comes from Streptomyces sp. NPDC005962, assembly GCF_040629205.1. Classification (NCBI taxonomy): domain Bacteria; kingdom Bacillati; phylum Actinomycetota; class Actinomycetes; order Kitasatosporales; family Streptomycetaceae; genus Streptomyces; species Streptomyces sp. NPDC005962. The sequence continues at coordinate 118,018 of NZ_JBEXVE010000014.1, forward strand.
CGTACGACCTGCGCCTCGTCCAGGGGGTTGAGCGGTTCGCCGGTGGTGGAGAGCACCTCTTCCGGGCTGGCCTCGCGGCCCAGCAGATGCAGTGCGCCGATCTCCCCGGCCGCGCCGCCGTAGCCGCGGTGCAGCCGCCCGCCGATCAGCGATCCGGCACCCGGGCTCAGCCCGGCCAGGACGAAGACCACATCGTCCGAGCCCGCCGCGGCACCCTTCCAATGCTCGGCCACGGCCGCCGTGTTCGCGTCGTTCTCCACCAGCACCGGGCACTGGAAGGAGCGCCGCAGCCGCTCCCCGAGCGGCAGGCCCGTCCAGCCCGGCAGGGCGGTGCACAGATGGACGGTGCCGTCGGCCTCCACGACGCCGGGGCTGCCCACCCCGACCGCCCGCAGCGAGCAGCGCGCGACCCCGGTGTGCCGGAGCAGATCCGCGGCGGCGGCCCGCACCCGGTCCAGCCGCTCGTCCGCCGGTGCCTTCTCGGACACCTCGCGCACCGCCGAGCCGAGCGGGCGCCCGTCCAGGTCCGACAGCAGGGCGGCGACCCGGTGCGCTCCTATCTCTATGCCCAGCAGATGCCCGGCCTCGGCGCGGAACCGGAAGCGGCGCGCGGGGCGGCCCTGGCGGCGCACTCCGCCCTCCTCGGCGGGCACCTCCGCCGCGAGCCCGCTGTCGATCAGCCCGTCGACGACGCCCTCGACCGTGGGCCGGGACAGGCCGGTGGCCAGGGTGAGGTCGGTGAGGGAGGCACAGCCGGGGCCGGACGACCCGGCGTCGCCCTCCGGGACACCCGGGGCCCGCGGGGCCTCTGTACCAGAGGGGGCATCCGGCGGAGCGGAAGCGGTGGCGGCGCGCAGCGCCTGCAGCACCACGGCGGAGTTGATGCGCCGCAGCAGGGACGGATCACCGCCGGTCAGCCGCCCCACGTCGGTCCCCCTCCCACTGAGTGTGTGCCGGATCGTATCTGCTGGGGGCGGGCACGGCGAGCCGCCCGCGACCCCGCGCACGCCCAGGTACTTAGGGGGTGTCTTGCCGGTCATGCCGGGCTCCCGACGCCTGGCACGGCACCTCGCGGCCCCGCGCTCGTCGCACGCAGCGCCGCTGCGCTCTCCTCACGCGGGTTGCGAGGCACCGCACCAGACGCCGCTCGCTGATCCGGCCTGACCGACAAGACACCCCCTGGCCACCCCGCACGCGCCCGCTGCCTCGCCGTATTCATGGCGGCCATCCAACACCTGACGGGCGGCCAGATGTCGGTCCCGGGTTGTTTACTGAGGGCATGACCAGTACGGCGGACCACCTGGCCACGATCGACGCCCTGCGGGCCCGGGACTTTCCCGCGCAGCGCCGCGGCCCGGGGTTCCATGTCGCCGACCTCCGGGTGAGCGAGGACTTCTGGGACGCGGACCTGACCCGGGTGGAGGAGGTGCTGGAGGAGTTCGAGGCCGAGCTGAGCGTCCTCGTGCAGGTGCTGACGTTACGGTGGGGCGCTCCCCGGGTCCTCGACCTCGGCGACGCCCTGGAGCGTTCGGCGATGGGCGAGCCGGTTCCGCCGCCGCTCGAAGCCCTGTGCGGATATGTGCCCGAGCTGCACATCTGGCAGGTGGACGGGCGCTGGGTCGGTCTCGGGGTCGGGCAGGGCGACCGGGAGCTGCCGTTCCAGCTGCTGGTGGCGATAGGGGAGTCGGCCGTCGGCTGACGTCAGGAGGTGCCCGGGTCCGCCTCGGCGGCGGCGCGCAGCCGGGCGAACTCCTCCGCCATCGCCGCCTTCGTCCAGTGCGCGTTGAGCCCGCTGGGGTTGGGCAGGGCCCAGACGCGGGTGTCGCCGATCGTCCGTTCCTGCGGGCCGATCTTCGCCCGCTTGTCGCCGAACGCGACCCGATAGGCGGTCACTCCCGCCACCCCGAGCCAGCGCGGCCGCAGGCGGCGGACCTTCTCCTCCAGTATCCGGCCGCCCTCCCGGTACTCCTCGTCGGACAGCTCATCGGCCCGCGCGCTGGCCCGGGCGACCACATTGGTGATGCCCAGCCCGTACGACGGCAGTTCGCCCTGCTCGGAGGGGTGCAGCAGCCTCGGGGTGAACCCCGAGGCGTGCAGCACGGGCCAGAACCGGTTGCCGGGGCGGGCGAAGTGATGGCCGGTGGCGGCGGTCATCAGCCCGGGGTTGATGCCGCAGAAGAGGACCCGCAGACCGTCCCCGACCACATCGGGGACGATGCGGTCGCGGGCGGCCTCCAGTTCGTCCGGGGTCACGGGCGGTGTCAGAGGATCGAGCCCGGTGCGTACGCCGCGGCCTCGGGGTGCCGCTTGGCGATCTCCTCGATCCGGGCGACCACCGCGCCGACCTGGTCGGCGGCCGCGCCCGTGAAGGACAGCTTGTCGGCCATGAGCGCCTCCAGCGCCGCCCGGTCCAGCGGAATCCGCTCATCGGCGGCGAGGGAGTCGAGCAGCTCGTTGCGCTCGGCGCCCTGCTCGCGCATGGCGAGGGCGGCGGCGACCGCGTGCTCCTTGATCGCCTCATGGGCGATCTCGCGGCCCACCCCGGCCCGCACGGCGCCCATCAACACCTTGGTGGTGGCGAGGAAGGGCAGGTAGCGGTCCAGCTCACGGGCGACGACGGCCGGGAAGGCACCGAACTCGTCGAGCACGGTCAGGAAGGTCTCCAGCAGCCCGTCGAAGGCGAAGAACGCGTCCGGCAGTGCGACCCGGCGCACCACCGAGCAGGAGACGTCGCCCTCGTTCCACTGGTCGCCCGCCAGCTCGCCGGTCATCGAGGCGTAGCCGCGCAGGATCACGGCGAGGCCGTTGACGCGCTCGCAGGAGCGGGTGTTCATCTTGTGCGGCATCGCGGACGAGCCGACCTGGCCCGGCTTGAAGCCCTCGGTCACCAGCTCGTGCCCGGCCATCAGCCGGACCGTCTTGGCCAGCGAGGAGGGGGCCGCGGCCAGCTGCACCAGGGCGGTGACGACCTCGTAGTCCACCGAGCGCGGGTAGACCTGGCCGACCGAGGTGAACGCCTGCGCGAAGCCCAGGTGACCGGCGATCCGCCGCTCCAGCTCGGCCAGCTTCCCCGTGTCCCCGCCCAGCAGGTCCAGCATGTCCTGCGCGGTGCCGACCGGGCCCTTGATGCCGCGCAGCGGGTACCGGCCGAGCAGCTCCTCCAAGCGCCCGAAGGCGACCAGCAGCTCGTCCGCCGCGGTCGCGAAGCGCTTGCCGAGCGTGGTGGCCTGCGCGGCGACGTTGTGCGAACGCCCGGCCATCACCAGCTCGGCGTGGTCGGCGGCCAGCTTGCCGAGCCGGACCAGCACGGCGACCGTACGGTCGCGCACCAGCTCCAGGGAGAGCCTGGTCTGCAGCTGCTCGACGTTCTCGGTGAGGTCGCGGGAGGTCATGCCCTTGTGGACGTGCTCATGACCGGCGAGGGCGTTGAACTCCTCGATGCGGGCCTTCACATCGTGCCGGGTCACCTTCTCGCGCTCGGCGATCGAGGCGAGGTCGACGTCCTCAAGGACCCGCTCGTAGTCGGCGAGGGCCGAATCCGGCACCTCGATGCCCAGGTCCTTCTGGGCACGCAGGACGGCGAGCCACAGCCGCCGCTCCAGCGTCACCTTGTACTCGGGGGACCACAGGACGGCCAGCTCCGCCGAGGCGTAGCGGCCGGCCAGGACGTTCGGAATGCGCGGCTTACCAGTCACGTGCACAGAGTCTACTGGCCGTATCCCCAGGCCAGACCGGTGCCCATTCTTCAGGCCGGACCGGTGCCCACTGCCCAGGCCGGACCGGTGTCCACCGGCCCGGCCCGATCAGCCCTCGTAGGGCAGCAGTTCGGCCCGCTTCGGCGCCCGGCCGTCGCCCGAGGAGCGGCCCGTCATCCGGCGGGCGATCCACGGGCCGAGGTGCTCGCGGGCGAACCGCGCGTCCGAGGTGCGGCGGGCCAGCCAGCCCGGGCGGACCGCGGGCGGCAGCGGCGCGTCCCAGTCCTCCTCCGGGTCGTGGCCCAGCGCCTGCCAGACGGCCTCGGCGACCCGGCGGTGCCCCTCGGCGTTCAGATGGAGCCGGTCGTCCGCCCACATCCGGGGATCGCCGACCGCCTCGGAGGAGTACAGGTCCACGACGGTCGCGTCATGCCGCACGGCCAGCTCGTCCACGAAGGAGTACAGCCGCTCCATCCGCGGCTGGAACCGGCCCTGCACCGGGCCGCGCCGCCCCGGGCCGCGCATCAGGACCAGCTTCTTGCAGCTGGGCGCGAGCCGGTCGGCGGCCTCCTCCAGCAGCCCGCATACCCGGCCGATGTCGCATTTGGGGCGCAGGACGTCGTTCCCGCCGCCGACCAGCGTCACCAGGTCCGCGCCCATCGCGGCGGCCGGGCCCGTCTGCTCGTCCACGATCTGGCCGATCAGCTTCCCGCGCACCGCGAGATTGGCGTACCGGAACCCTGGGGTGTGGGCCGCCAGCCGGGCGGCGAGGAGATCCGCCCAGCCGCGGTAGCCGCCGTCCGGGAGGGAGTCGGACATGCCTTCGGTGAAGGAGTCGCCGACCGCGACAAAGCTTGTATATGTGGTGTTCGTCTGCATGGCTCGGCCGATCTTATCCGGTGCACGCGGGCTGCGCGGAGGCCGTGGCGCGCGCATGATGAGCCGCATGGCGCTGACCCACATCTACTTCGAGGGCGGCGCCCGGAACGGGACGACGGCGAGCTGGAACCTCGAACCGGGCGCGGACATCTACGACGACAACATCTTCCGGCCGCCCGAGCTGTACCGGCGGACCGACCGTACGAAGGTGATCGGGCACGTCGAATACGTCGTCTTCCGCTACGACCCGGCGGGCGCACGGCCCGGCCGCCTGCCGTGAGCGCCCCGCGCGCGGGGGTGGCCGGGAATCTCCGGCGGGGTGGGCGCGCGGGTGCGAACGGGTCCCTCGGTTGGGCGGAGCAGGGTTCCGGACGGCGTGGAGTAGGGCAGTCTGGTGCCCGTGGATGCCTTTGAATGCGACCGTACGACGATGGCGATCGTCGCCGCCGCCCTCGCCGATGACGGTGAGGGTGCCGCGGCCCTGCTGGAGCCGCTGGAGACGCGCGACGTATGCCGGGTCGCCGTCCGGCTCGCCGCGATGGCCGCCGACGCGCTGCTGGCCGTCGCCGAGGAGGGCGGCGGCGGACGGGAGGAGGCGCTGGCCCATTGGCAGGCGTGCATCATCGCCCATGAGTCCAGACGGGACCAGTGACGGACCGGTTCTGCCGCTCCCCGTCACACCGCCACACCGTCTCGCCAGGCTTGCCGGGTTCGTCGGGCTCGTCGGGCATCACGAGACGCGGCCTCGTCACGCCACCAGGAGGCGCAGCACGTCCTCCATCGTGACCAGCCCCTCCAGCCGTCCCTCCGCGTCGACGACGGGCGCGAGATGGGTGCCGCTGTCGCGCATCGCGGTCAGCACGTCGTCCAGCGGCGTCTGCGACCGCACCCGGGCGACCGGCCGCAGCTGATCGGGGCGGAACGGAACATCGCGCGGATGCGCGTCCAGCGCGTCCTTCACATGCAGATAGCCCAGCATCTGCCCGGAGTCGTCGATCACCGGGAAGCGGGAGAAGCCGGTTTCGGCCGACATCCGCTCCAGCTCCTCCGGCGTCGCCCCGAGCCGCGCCGAGACCACCCGGTCCATCGGCAGCACCACGTCACGCACCGGCCGCCGGCCCAGCTCCAGCGCGTCCCGCAGCCGCGTCGCACCCCGGTCGTCCAGCAGCCCGGCCTCACTGGAGTCCGCGACCATACGCGCCAGTTCGTCATCCGAGAACGTCGCCGCCACCTCACCCCTGGGCTCGACCCGCATCAGCTTCAGCAGACCGTTGGCGAACGCGTTCACCGCGAAGATGACCGGGCGCAGCGCCCGCGCGAGCCCCACCAGCGGCGGCCCGAGCAGCAGCGCGGTGCGCACCGGCTCGGCCAGCGCCACGTTCTTCGGCACCATCTCGCCGACCAGCATGTGCAGATACGTCGCCAGGCTCAGCGCGATCACGAACGAGATGAGATGGATCAGGCCGAGCGACAGCCCGGCCGCGTGGAACAGCGGCTCCAGAAGATGCGCGATGGCCGGTTCCGCGACGGCGCCCAGCACCAGCGTGCACAGTGTGATGCCGAGCTGGGCCGCCGCCAGCAGCGCGGAGACGTGTTCGAGCCCCCACAGCACGGCCCGCGCCCGGCGGTCGCCCCGCTCGGCGTACGGCTCGATCTGGCTGCGCCGCACCGAGATCAGGGCGAACTCGGCGCCCACGAAGAAGGCGTTCGCGACCAGCGTCAGCAGGCCGATGAACAGCTGGACGGCGATCATGGGCCCGCCCCGCCGTGGTCCCGGCCGTGGTCATGGCCGTCGTCGTGGTGGTGGGGGAGCGGGGCGTGCAGCCGGACCCGGGCGGCGCGGTGGCCCGCCGCGTTCACCACCTCCATCCGCCAGCCCTCCGGCTCGACCGTGTCGCCCACGACCGGGATACGGCCCAGCTCGGCCGCGATCAGCCCGGCCAGCGTGTCGTACGGGCCCGGGGGCACCCGCAGCCCGATCCCCTCCAGCTGATCGACCCTGGCGGCGCCGTCCGCGTCGTACACCGCCCGGCCCGCCGCGTCCTCGCCCGCCGGGGCCAGATCGGGAGTCTCGTGCGGGTCGTGCTCGTCGCGTACCTCGCCGACCACCTCCTCGATGATGTCCTCCAGGGTGACGACACCGGCCGTGCCGCCGTACTCGTCGATGACCACGGCCATGCTGCGCCGCACCGACAGCCGGTCCAGGAGCCGGTCCACGGTGAGCGACTCGGGGACGAGCAGGGCCTCGCGCATCAGCTCGGACACCGGGTGCCACGGCCGCGCGTCGGCGGGGATCGCGAGGACGTCCTTGATGTGGACGACGCCCGCCACCGCGTCCAGGCTGTCGCGGTGGACGGGGAAGCGGGACAGCCCGGTGGCGCGGGTCGCGTTGGCGACGTCCTCGGCGGTGGCCCGTACGTCCAGCGCGATCACCTGCACCCGGGGCGTCATCACGTTCTGCGCGGTCAGCTCGGCCAGGTTCAGGGTGCGGACGAACAGCTCCGCGGTGTCCTTCTCCAGCGCGCCCTCCTTCGCGGAGTGCCGGGCGAGCGCGATCAGCTCCTGCGGGCCGCGCGCCCCGGCCAGCTCCTCGGCGGGCTCCAGGCCCATCCGGCGCACCAGCCGGTTGGCGGTGTTGTTGAGGTGCGCGATGAGCGGACGGAAGGCCGCGCTGAAGGCACGCTGCGGGGTGGCGACGGCCCGGGCGACCGGCAGCGGGCGGGAGATCGCCCAGTTCTTGGGGACCAGCTCGCCGACGACCATCATCACCACCGTGGACAGGGCGGTGCCCACGACGAGGGCCACCGAGTGGACGGCGGAGCGGGGCACCCCGATCGCGGTGAGCGGCCCGCCCAGCAGCACGGCGATGGACGGCTCGGCGAGCATGCCCACGACCAGGTTGGTGACGGTGATGCCGAGCTGGGCGCCCGAGAGCTGGTACGTCAGGCCGCGCACGGCCTTCAGGGCGCTCTCCGCACCGCGCTCGCCGCGCTCCACCGCCCGGTCGAGCTCGCTGCGCTCGACCGTGGTCAGCGAGAACTCCGCCGCCACGAATCCACCGCAGGCGAGCGCGAGCAGGAGCGCCACGGCCAGGAGGAGGACTTCGGTCATGGGGTCACCTCCGTCCCATGATCCGGCAGGGCCCGGAGGAGCGCGCGACGGGAGACGCCGCACACCTCAAGCACCTCAAGGGTAGAGGCACGGCGAAGGGCCGTCGGGGCCGCGTCGCACGGCGAGGGCGCGGCGTCAGGGCGTCGAGCGCGGACGAGGTCGCCGCGTCAGGGCGGCGTGAGCGCGGGTGAGGGCGCCGGGTCAGGGCGTCAGCGGCTTCACCCAGCGGCTCCACTGCGGCTCCCGGGCGTACCCGGCCGCGCTCCACGCCTGGTGGGCGAGCGCGTTCTCGTCGAGCACCATGGCGTCCCCGCGCCGCCCGCCCAGCGCCGCGAACCGCTCCTCGGCCGCCGCGAGCAGCGCGGTCGCCACGCCCCGGCGGCGGTGGGCGGGGTGGACCGCGAGCCGGTACAGATGGCAGCGCCAGCCGTCGAAGCCCGCTATGACGGTCCCGGCGAGCGCCCCGTCCCGCTCGGCCAGCAGCAGCGACTCCGGGTCCCGGGTGATCAGCCGGGCCACCCCGTCCCGGTCGTCGCTGATGCTCGTACCTTCCGCGGCCTCGCGCCAGAAGGCGAGCACGGTGTCGGCGTCCGAGGGGGTGGCGCTGCGGATGTGGAGATCACTCATGGCGTGAGCCAAGCAGAGCACCGGGCCGTCCGGCGACCCCTTTTCGCGAGGTCAGGGAGTACGCGGATGGAGGGGGCGCCAGGTGTCGGTGGCGGTCGCGGCGAGCGCGAGCGGGCCGAGGACGACCAGCAGCAGGACGGGGGACATGGTCAGCAGGACCACGGCGGCGGCCGTGGACCCGGCCAGCAGCACCGGTACGAGCGGCTGCCCCGGCACCGACCGGAACGCCGCGGCGAGGACGGCGCGCCAGCGCAGCCCGTCCCGCCAGGCCGCGGCGCACCGCAGCCCCAGGGCGGCGAGGGCGGCGGCCGCGATGGCGAAGGCCGGACCGGCGCCCGGCCCGCCGTGGGCGTCCAGGGCGAGCGCGTCCAGCCACAGCAGCGCCAGCACCCCGGCGGGGGCGAGCCAGACCGACGGCCCCGAGCGCAGCACCCGGCGCAGCGCGGCTAGGAAGTGGCGTGGTGTCACGCCCGCTCCGCCGTGCGTCTGCTCGCGCAGCACGGTGCAGCCCGCCACCAGGGCGGGGTAGGCGGTGACCACGGGCAGCGAGGCGAGCAGCAGGAACACCCCCAGCAGCAGACAGTCGGCGAACGGGGCGAACCAGAAACGGCGCATCTGCCCGGCCCCCTATCCCTTGAGCCCGGAGGTGTGCACGCCCTCGACCAGCAGCCGCTGGAAGGCGAGGAAGAACAGCAGCACGGGCACGAGGGTGAGCACCGACATCGCGAACATCGGCCCGAACGCGGCGCTGCCGGACTGGTCGACGAACATCCGCAGGCCCAGCTGCAGCGTGTAGTCCCGCGGGTCGGCGAGATACATCAGCTGGGAGAGGAAGTCGTTCCAGCTCCAGATGAACGAGAAGATCGTCGTGGTGACCAGGGCCGGTTTGAGCAGCGGCATGATGACGTGCCAGAAGGTGCGGTACGGCCCGCAGCCGTCGATGACCGCCGCCTCGTCGAGTTCGCGCGGCAGCGAGCGGATGAACTGGACGATCAGGAAGACGAAGAAGGCCTCGGTGGCCAGGAACTTCGGCAGGATGAGCGGCAGGAAGGTGCCGACCATGCCGAGCTTCTGGAAGATGATGTACTGCGGGATCAGCACGACGTGCATCGGCAGCATCAACGTCCCGATCATCACCGCGAAGTAGAGCCCACGGCCCCGGAACCGCAGCCGGGCGAAGGCGTACGCGGCCAGCGAGCAGGACAGGACGTTGCCGATGACCGCGCCGGTGGAGACGAGCAGCGAGTTGCCGAACAGCCGCCACAGCGTGATGCCGCTGATCCCCTCGGCCGCCTTGGTGTAGTTGCCCGGGGTGAAGACCTCCGGGACGGGGCTCAGATTCGAGATGATCTCGGTACCGGACTTCACCGAGGCCGTGACCAGCCACAGCACCGGATAGAGCAGCACGAGGCCGAGCGCCACACAGACGAGGTGCCACACCGCGGAACGCAGCGGCGGCGCGGTGCTGGTGGCAGGGGCAGGCGCAGCGGCAGGCGCAGGGGCAGGGGCCGGGGTGGGTGCGGTCGTCATGACGCCTCCTCCTGTCCGTAGAAGACCCACAGCCGGGAACTGCGGAAGACGAGGAACGTGACCAGTGCGATGACGGCCAGCAGGACCCACGCCATCGCGGAGGCGTATCCCATGTGGAAGTTGGTGAAGGCCTGTTGGTACAGGTACAGCGAGTAGAAGAGGGTCGAGTCGGACGGCCCTCCGGTGCCGTTGCTGACCACGAACGCGGAGGTGAAGGACTGGAAGGAGTGGATGATCTCCATGATCAGGTTGAAGAAGAGGACCGGCGTCAGCATCGGCAGCGTGATGGAGAAGAAGGTGCGCGTCCGGCTCGCCCCGTCGATCGAGGATGCCTCGTACAGCTCTTTCGGGATCTGCTTCAGCCCGGCCAGGAAGATCACCATGGGCGCGCCGAACTGCCAGACGGTCAGCATGATCAGCGGATAGAGCGCGTAGTCCGGATTGTCGGTGAGGCCGCCGATCTCCAGGCCGAAGAAGGCCAGCGAGCGGTCGGTGAGACCGCCGGTGGCGAACAGGGACCGCCACACGAGGGCGACGCTGACGCTCGCGCCGAGCAGTGACGGGGCGTAGAACGCGGCGCGGTACAGGCCGACTCCGCGGCGCGCGCGGTTCAGCAGCAGCGCCACGGCGAGCGCGGCCGCGAGTTTGAGCGGCGCGCCGATGAGGACGAACTTCAGGGTCACGCCCACCGAGGTGAGGAACCGGTCGTCCTCCAGCATGTAGCGGTAGTTGGCAAGACCCACCCACTGCGGCTTCGAGAAGAGGTCGTAGTCGGTGAACGACAGATACAGCGAGGCCAGCATCGGGCCGAGGGTCAGGACGACCGCGCCGATCAGCCAGGGCGCCAGGAAGACGTGTGCCGACAGAGCTGTGGAACGGCGGCGGCGCCGCACCGCGGGAACGGCGTCGGTGACGCCGCCGCCGGGGCGGGGCAAGGGACGGGGCGGTGCGGTCGCCTGGGCCATGCGTGCTCCTCCGAGGCGAGGGTGGATGACGGCGGCAACGGTTGCACGGGAAAGCGCTTGCGGCAAGAGGCGGGCGTTGTTGAACTTTTCCCTGATGATTCGGTTCTTGACATTGACTGAGTGCTGCACGCAAGCGTAATTTCCGGCTCAGTCTGAAACAGAGTGGCAACGTTTGCAGTCACTCCTCCGCCCGCAGAGTGAAGGGCCGCGATGTCCGCAACACGCCGTCCCCCCACCCCCTTCTCGCCCTCGCGCCGCCGACTGCTCGCCTCGCTCGGCGCGCTGGGGCTGGGCGCCGCCAGCGCGGGGTGCGCCCTAGACAAGGCCGTCGCCGACGACCCGGTGACGCTCGGCTTCCAGTGGTGGGGCCCCGACGATCGCAACCTGGCCACCGCCAAGGCGCTGCGGCTCTTCAAGAGCCGCCATCCGAAGGTCACGGTGGAGACCTCGTTCACCGGGTACGACGCCTACTTCCAGCGGCTCGCCACCCAAGTGGCGGCCGGCGGCGGCCCCGACATTCTGCAGATGGACTACTACCAGATGCGGGCGTACGCCGACTACGGGCTGCTCGCGGACCTCGGCGGCCCCGAGTTCTCCGCGCTCTCCCTGGACCAGGTGCCCACCGCCTATGTGAACGCCAACCGGCTGGGCGGCAAGCTGTACGCAGTACCGACAGGGCTCACGACGCAAGCCCTGTTCGTCGACCCCACCCTCTGGCGCAAGGCGGGGGTCGGCCTGCCGAAGAAGGGGTGGACCTGGGACGACCTGCTGGACGACGTCGGCCCCGCCCTGAAGCGGGCGGTGCCGGGCAGAAGCCCGCTCACCGATTTCGGCGGTTACAGCGAGTGTTTCAACGTATGGCTCGCCCAGCGCGGCAAGTCGATCTACCAGGCCGACGCCTCGCTCGGCTTCACCACGGCTGATCTCGCCGGGTTCTGGGAGCTGACCTCGCGGCTGCGGGACAAGGGCATCTTCACCCCGCCCCCCACCACCGCCTCCTACGACGGCTCGATCGAGAGCTCTCCGCTGGTACGGAAGCTCTCCACGGCCGAGTTCAAGCTCACCTCCTCGGTCACGCCCTACTTCGAGGCCTACGGCGAGGTCGCCGCCGTGCCGTTCCCCACCGTGTCCTCCGGCGCCCCGCTCGGGCTGACCGCGGGTGCCGGGATGATGTGCGTACAGCGGCGCAGCGCGCACAAGCGGGAGGCCGCGCTGCTGCTGGACTTCCTGCTCAACGACCCCCAGGCGGGCCGTGCGCTCGGCGTCGTACGCGGCCTCCCTCCGAACCGGCCGAACCTCGACCGCCTCGCCCCCGGCTTCACCAAGGGCGACCGCATGGTCTACGAGTACGTCACCTCGTTCGAGAAGGACTTCGCGCCATCTCCGCTGCCTCCGCCCGGCTCCGACGAGGACAAGCTGGAGTTCGAGGGCGTCTACCAGGACGTGATCTTCGGCAAGCAGAGTGTACGGGCGGCGGCCGCCCACATGATGGAGAAGTTCCACACCACCGTGCCGCAGGGCTGAGCCATGATCATCCGCGAACTGCGGGTCACCCCCATCGCCTTCCGTGACCCCCCGCTGCTCAACGCCGACGGAGTGCACCAGCCCCACGTCCTGCGGGCGGTCGTCGAACTGGTCGTGGACGACGGCCGCGGCGGCGAGGTGACCGGCCTCGGCGAGTGCGCCGGCCACGCCTGGCAGCTCGACTGGCTGACGCTCGTCGGCGCCCACCTGGCGGGCATCCCCGTCTTCGACACGGCGGCGGTCGGCCGGACCGTCCGGGCGCTGCTGTCCGGCCGGGCGGACGGTGTCGACTACGGCGCCGACGCGCCGTGGCGGCGCTGGTCCGACCGTACGGGGCCGCCCGAATCGCGCGGCCCCGCCCCGGTTCCCGCCCCCGCCTTCGACGTACGGCGCGTGTACGCGGCGATCGAGGTCGCCTGCCTGGACGCGCAGGGCAAGCTGTCCGGCGTACCGGTCGTCGACCTGCTGGGCGGCCGGGTGCGCGATGCCGTGCCCTACAGCGCGTACCTCTTCTACAAGTGGGAGCGGCACCCGGAACGCGACGGCGCCTCGGCGGCCGGGGACGAGTGGGGAGCCGCCCTGGACCCCGACGGCATCGTCGCCCAGGCGCGGCGCATGGTGGACCGGTACGGTTTCCGCTCGCTCAAGCTCAAGGGCGGGGTCTTCCCGCCGGACGAGGAGATCGCGGCCATCCACGCGCTGAGCGCGGCGTTCCCCGGGCATCCGCTCCGTATCGATCCGAACGCCGCGTGGACGCTTGCGACCTCCCTGGCGGCGGTCCGCGAACTCGAAGGCGTCCTCGAATACCTGGAGGACCCGGTGGCCGGGGCCGAGGACATGGGCGCCCTCGCCGCGCAGACCTCGATCCCGCTCGCCACCAACATGTGCGTGAACTCGCTGGAGACCATGCGCCCCGCCCTCGACCACGGCGCCGTGCGGATCGTGCTGGCCGATCACCACATCTGGGGCGGGCTGCGGGGCACGGCCGCGCTGGGCGACGTCTGCAAGGCAGTCGGCTGGGGGCTGTCCATGCACTCCAACTCGCACCTGGGCATCAGCCTCGCCGCGATGACCCACGTAGCCGCTGCCACGGAGGAGCTGGCCTACGCGTGCGACACCCACTACCCGTGGAACGCCGCCGATGACGTGGTGGCGCCCGGTGCCCTGGCCTTCGCGGACGGAGCGGTGCGGGTCCCGCCGGGCCCGGGTCTCGGGGTCGAGCTGGACCGCGCCGTCCTCGACCGGCTGCATGCCACGTACCTGGGTCTGGGGCGCGAGCACCGGAACGACGCGCTCTACATGAGGACCGTGGAGCCGGACTTCGACCCGAGGCTGCCGCGCTGGTAGCCGACAGCGGCTCTCACTCGACGGCGGCCGTCGACCCCCGCACCACCAGATGCGTCTCCAGCACCCGCTGCATGGGCTCCGCCCCCTCCACCGCGGGCGTGCCCAGGATGCGGGACAGCAGATCGACGGCGGCCCGCGCGGCGTACGCCTTCGGCACGGACACCGTGGTCAGCGGGGGTGCGGCCATCCCGGACAGCGCGAAGTCGTCGCAGCCCACCACGCTCATCTCGTCCGGCACCCGCACCCCGCGCGCGGTGAACCGGCTGATCAGCCCGAACGCGACGATGTCGTTGAACGCCACGACCGCGCTCGCCCCGCTGGCGAGCACCACATCGGCCGCCCCGGTGATCCCGCCGTCGAACTGCGGGGCCACGCTCCCCACGTGGACGATCTCGACCTTGCCCGACTCCGCCATCGCCTCGACGCCCGCCGCACGCTCCCGCGCGGCCCAGGAGCTGCGCGGACCGCCGACGTACGCGATCTTGCGGTGGCCCAGGGCGTGCAGATGGGCCACCGCGTCGGTCATGCCCGCCATCAGGTCGGCCGTGACGCTCGCGAAGCCGGGCTCCTTGCGGTGCAGCAGCACGGTCGGCTTGGCGGCGAGCTCGTCCAGCGACCGCAGCTCCTCGCCGCTCAGATGCGGGGAGACCAGGACGATCCCGTCCACCTGCGGGGCCAGGGTGCGGATCGCGTCCAGTTCCAGGGCCTCGTCGCGTTCGGCGTCGGAAACGAACACCGCGTATCCCAGGCCCCGGGCCCGGGACTGCACGCCCTTGCAGCACTCCGCGAAGAAGGGATTCAGCAGGTCAGGGACGATCACGCCCAGATGGCCCGTACGTCCTGTGATCAAGCCCTGGGCCGCACGGTTGGGCTGGTAGCCGAGCCGGTCGGCGGCGGCCCGCACCCGCTCGCGCGTGACGACGCTCACCGTCCCCCCGGGAGCCAGCGCCCGCGACACCGTGGACGGCGAGACCCCTGAGGCCTTCGCGACGTCTCGAATGGTCACCTGCACGACCTGAGGTTTGCACCCCCGCTCCCCGTACGTCAATCACGCTCCGTGCAGCTCCTCGATCACCGGGGCGAAGGCCTCCATATGGTGCTCCAGCACGGCGAAGTACGAGAAGCCGAAGCGCTCGCGATGGGCCCGCAGCCGGTCCGCCATCTCCTTGGGGCTGCCCAGCAGCAGCGCGGGGTGTTCCAGCAGCTGTTCCTCGGTGAGGTCGGGGGCGTACTGCTGGAGCTCGCGGGTCTTGGCGCGGAGGTCGCCGGTGTTCTCGACCTTCTGGATCAGATAGTTCAGCTCGGTGGACTCCGGGTCTCTCCCGGCTTCGGCGGTGAAGCGGCGGAAGGCCGCCACCCGCTCCTCCAGCGCCTCCGGGCTGATCATCTTCAGTGGCACGGGCGCGTCGTCCGGAGCCTGGACCGCGCCGGTGAACGCCGCGATCTCCGCGTGGCGCGCGGCCACCCGCAGCAGCCGGTCGCCGTTGCCGCCCAGGACCAGCGGCGGTCGCGGCGTCTGCGCGGGCCGCGGGCGCTGGTCGGGATCGGTCAGCAGCCGCTCCAGCTCGCGAACGGTGTGCTCCAGATGGTCGACCCGCTCGCGCGGCGATCCGAACGGCAGTCCGGCGCTGTCGTGCTCGGCCTTCACATACCCCGCTCCCAGGCCCAGCTCCAGCCGTCCCCCGGTGAGCGCGTCACAGGTGGCCACCTCACGGGCCAGCAGGGCCGGGTTCCAGAAGCCCAGGTTGAGGACGAAGGTGCCCAGCCGCGGCCGCTCGGTGACCTCGGCGGCGGCCATCAGCGCCGCGAACGGCGCGGGCATGCCCAGATGGTCGGGGGCCAGCAGCACGTCGTACCCGAGACGCTCGGCACGGCGGCACTTCTCGCGCCACGCCGGGGCCGATTCGAGCGTGAGCAGATTGACTCCGAAACGGAACGGCCTTGCCATGAGCCCTCCTTGATCGAGAATGTCCCGAACCTATCGGAGAACAACCCGGTGTTGGCCCTCGTCCGATCAGCAGCTCACGTCCGCTCAGTAGCCCACGTCGGCCACGGGTCCGTCGGGGGTGGCGTACGCGCGGGTGAAGATCTGCATGCGGCCCAGCACCGAGTCGGCCGTGGGCCGCTCCATCCGGTCGACGATCCGGCCGTCGTCGAGGAAGAGCACCAGGTCGGAGTGGGCGGCGGCGCTCGGGTCATGGGTCACCATGACCACCGTCTGGCCCAGGTCGTCCACCGCCTCGCGCAGGAAGGTCAGTACCTCCAGGCCCGCCCGCGAGTCGAGGTTGCCGGTCGGCTCGTCCGCGAAGATCAGCTCGGGGCGGGAGGCCAGCGCCCGGGCACAGGCCACCCGCTGCTGCTGGCCGCCGGACAGCTGGGCGGGCCGGTGCTTCAGCCGGTCCCGCAGCCCGAGGGTGTCGATGACCCGCTCCAGCCACTCCGGGTCGGGCTTCCGGCCCGCGATGTCCATCGGCAGGGTGATGTTCTCGGCCGCGTTCAGGGTGGGCAGCAGATTGAACGACTGGAACATGAAGCCGACCCGGTCGCGGCGCAGCTGGGTCAGCCGGCGGTCGCTCAGGCCGGTGATCTCGGTGTCGCCCAGCCAGACCTGGCCCGCGGAGACCGTGTCGAGACCCGCCAGGCAGTGCATCAGCGTGGACTTGCCGGACCCGGACGGCCCCATCACCGCGGTGAACCTGCCCCGCTCGATCTCCACGTCCACCTCGTCCAGCGCGATCACGGCGGTCTCGCCGCTGCCGTACGCCTTGGTCAGGCCGCGGGCCCGGGCCGCCGCGCGGGCGCCGCCCTCCGCGTCCCCGTCTGTTTTCGTCGCCGCCGGTGTGGACACAAACGCCTCCCGTGTCGGAACGGTTTGCCCTCGATGGTAGGCACCGGTGCGTATTTGCGCGCCGTTGGCGTCGCTAGCAATTATGCGCTAGCGTGGGGGTGTGGCTAAGACACAGCTGAACGTCCGGGTCGACGAAACCACCGCTGAGGTGGCCCGGGAGCGTGCACTGCAGCGGGGAGTGAGCGTGAACCGCTACATCGAAGAGCTGGTCCGGCAGGACGCGGGCGAGGTGGGCCGGAAGTTCGTGGAGGCCGCGGCCGACTTCATGAAGCAGTACGAGTCCGTCTTCGACGAGGAATTCGGCCGGGAGCTCGGAGGCGAAGCGCGCCGTTGACCGTGCGTATCGACCTCGCCTGGCTTCTGATGATCGCCGAACACAACACCCCGGGGGACCCGCGCGTCACCGACTACGGAGTGCTGGTGGCCGCCGTGAGCAGGCACGAAGCGGAAATATTCGGCACCCCGATCTACGACGATCCGCAGGAGCGGGCCGCCGCGCTGTTGCAGCTGCTGCTCCTGGTACCGGCCCTGGAGCGTTCGAACGCGCTGTTCGCGTCGGCTGTCGCGTACGCGTACCTGGTGGCGAGCGGGCTGAAGGTGGCCACGTCGCCGGAGCGGGTCCGGGATCTGGCGCGCCTGGTGCACGACGGCGCGGTGGATGTGCACGCGATCGCGGACGAGCTGCGCCGGTGGAGTGTCTAGCGGCGCTTACGGGACCGGGCGCCGCACCACGCCCAGCGTGCCGGGCGACGTGGGCAGCGGCAGCCCCCGCTCCGGAAGCCGCAGGGACCGGTGGGTGACGGGCTCGAAGCCCGCCCGCGCCAGCTCCGCCCGCATCTCGCGTCCCGTGTGACACCCGCCGAACAGCAGTGGCCACACCGTCCGGTCCAGCGCCTCCTGCGTCATCGCCAGTGCCCGCCCCTCGGCCCGGCCGTGCTCCAGGAACCGCAGTTCACCGCCCGGCCGCAGCACCCGCAGCAGCTCCGCCAGGGTGCGCTGGACGTCCCGTACGGAACAGAGCACCAGACACGCCACCGCCGCGTCGAACGCCTCGCTCTTGACCGGCAGTGCCTCCGCGACCCCGGGCACCACGTCCACCGGCACCTCCGCCCGGTGGCCCGCCCGCACGGCCAGTCGGCGCAGATGGCGCTCGGGTTCGATGGCGACGACCTCGGAGACGGTGTCCGGGTAGTGCGCGAAGTTCAGGCCGTTTCCGGCGCCGATCTCGATGACCCGGCCGGACAGCCCGGCCAGCAGCTCGCCGCGGAGTTCGGCGACCCCGGCCCGTTCGTCGGCCAAGGGGCTGACCTTGGCCCAGAAGCGGGCGAAGAGCGGGTGGTGGACGGCTTCACGCGGGGGCCGACGGAGGCGGACGGGCATGGGTGACACCCCTTTTCCAGCGGGACGGCTGTGTACCGGTACGGGGAGTCTGCCCATGCCGCCCCCACCGTTACGCCGTGCGGTGCTCCTTTGTACGGTGCTCATTCATGAACTGCTCCGCGTCCCAGATCCCGTCGAGCCGCGGCGCCAGCCACCCCGGGGCCGCCGCGCGGAAGTCCTCGGGCGGGAGGGCTCCGGCCCGCTCGGGGACGGCGCCCAGCAGCGGGGCGCCCGCCGCCCGGGGCAGGTCGGTCCTGTTGCAGCGGGAGGCGAGGTCCGCCCCGGCGGGCCAGCTGCCGATGACAACACCGGGGAAGCGCAGGTTCCGGGCGCGCAGCGCCTCCGCCGTGAGGGCCGTGGCGTTGAGCGTGCCCAGGCCCGCATGGGCGACGACCAGGACGGGGGCGTCGAGCAGCCGGGCCGCGTCGGCGAGCGTCGCGCCGGTCTCGTCGAACCGTACGAGCAGGCCGCCCGCGCCCTCGACGAGCACCAGATCGTGCTCGGCGGCCAGCTTCTCCGCCGCCTCCGCGATCTCCCGCGGCCGCACGGCGGGGCGCCCGGCGCGGCGCGCCGCGGTGTCGGGCGCCAGCGGCTCGGGGTAGCGGGCGAGTTCCCTCAGGGTCACGTCACCGGCGAGCCGGGCCACTTCGGCGGCATCGCCCGGTTCCTCCGGGGTGACGCCGGTCTGTGCGGGTTTGAGTACGGCGACCGAGCGGCCGCGCGCCAGCGCCGCCGCCGCGACGGCCGCTGTGGTGACGGTCTTGCCGACCTCCGTGCCGGTGCCGGTCACGACCAGTACTGACATCTGCTTCTTCGTGCCTTTCGCTGTTCTCTCGCCGCTGTGTCGTCAGCCCGCCGCGGCCGCGGCGGCCCGTACCGCCGTGCAGACGCGGGCCAGATCGTCGTCGCCCGTGATGTAGGGCGGCATGGTGTAGAGCATGTCGCGGAACGGCCGCAGCCAGACGCCCTCGCGCACCGCCGCCCGCGACGCCGCAGCCATCCCCGCGTCGTCCAGCGGGTGGTCGAGCTGGACGACGCCGATCGCGCCGAGCACCCGTACCTCCCGTACGCCCGGCAGCTCGGCGGCGGGCGTCAGCCCGTCCCGCAGCCCCGTCTCGATCCGCTTGACCTCCTGCCGCCAGTCGTAGGACAGCAGCAGGTCGATCGAGGCGCCCGCGACGGCGGCGGCCAGCGGATTGCCCATGAACGTCGGGCCGTGGGCGAGCACGGGCAGCTCGCCGCGCGAGATGCCATCCGCCACCCGCGAGGTGCACAAGGTGGCGGCCAGTGTCAGATAGCCGCCGGTCAGCGCCTTGCCGAGGCACATCACATCGGGGCTGACCCCGGCGTGGTCGGCCGCGAAGAGCGCTCCGGTGCGGCCGAAACCGGTGGCGATCTCGTCGAACACCAGCAGCACGTCGTGCTCGTCGCACGCCTCGCGCAGCATCCGCAGCAGGGCGGGGGAGTGGAACCGCATCCCGCCCGCGCCCTGCACCACCGGTTCCACGATCACCGCGGCCAGCTCGTCCGCGTGGCGGGCCACCAGCTCGCGCACATGTGCCTCGTACGCGGGGTCGGGCTCGGCGTCGAAGCCGGGCGGCGGCGCGTCCGCGAAGATCTGCTCGGGCAGGACGCCCGACCACAGCCGGTGCATACCGCCGTCCGGGTCGCACACCGCCATCGGCTGCCAGGTGTCGCCGTGGTAGCCGCCGCGCCAGGTCAGCAGCCGCTGCTTGGCGGGACGGCCGAGGGAGCGCCAGTACTGGAGGCACATCTTGACCGCGACCTCGACCGACACCGAGCCGGAGTCGGCGAGGAAGACATGCTGAAGCGGTTCGGGCGTGATCTCCACGAGCCGGGTGGCCAGCCGCACGGCGGGCTCATGGGTGAGCCCGCCGAACATCACATGGCTCATCCGGTCGAGCTGGCCGTGCGCCGCCTCGTTGAGCACCGGGTGGTTGTAGCCGTGGATGGCGGACCACCACGACGACATCCCGTCCACCAGCTCCCGTACGCCCTCCGCCGGTTCGGCGAGCCGCAGCCGGACCCCGGCCGCGGACTCCACGACGAGCGGGTCCGTGCGGCCGGGCATCGGGCCGTACGGATGCCAGACGTGCTGCCGGTCCAGCGCCAGCAGCGCGTCGGGCGTCAGCGGCTCAGGCATTGGGCGGCAGTTCCGTCCCCGCGCCCCGGCGGCGCACCGCGACCAGGTCCGCGTGCGACTCCCCGGCCGCCACCGCGACGGGCTCGGCCGCGGGCTCATCGGGAGCCGTGGTGGCGGGCGCGTCACCGCACGGGCCGCAGCCGCCGCCCTCCGCGCCGTGCGAGCCACAGCCCCCGGCGGCCGCCGCGGCCACGTCGGCGCGGTGCGCGGGCAGCGTCCTGGTGTCCGTGCCCTCCACCTCGAAGCCCGCGTCGGCGATCATGTCCAGATCGTCCTTGCCGGACTGGCCCTCGGTGGTCAGATAGTCGCCGAGGAAGATCGAGTTCGCCAGGTGCAGGGCCAGCGGCTGGAGGGTCCGCAGATGGATCTCGCGTCCGCCCGCGAGCCGCACCTCCACGTCCGGGCAGACGAACCGCACCATCGCCAGGATGCGCAGAGCGCGCTGCGGGGTGAGGTTCCAGTCCCCGGCCAGCGGGGTGCCCTCGATGGGGATGAGGAAGTTGACCGGCACCGAGTCCGGGTTCAGCTCGCGCAGCGAGAAGACCACGTCGACCAGGTCCTCGTCGCGCTCGCCCATGCCCGCGATCAGCCCGGAGCAGGCCGACATGCCCGCGGACTGGGCCTGCTGCACGGTGGAGACCCGGTCGGCGTAGGTGTGGGTGGTGGTGATGTCGCCGTACGTGGCCTCGGAGGTGTTGAGGTTGTGGTTGTACGCGTCGGCGCCCGCGTCCCGCAGCCGCTGCGCCTGACCGTCGGAGAGCAGCCCGAGACAGGCACAGATCTCGACGGCCTCGTTCTGTTCCTTGATCGCGGCGATGGTCTTCGAGACCCGGTCCACGTCCCGGTCCGTCGGCCCGCGTCCGCTCGCGACCAGGCAGACCCGCTTGGCGCCGCCCGCGACCCCGGCCTCCGCCGCGGCCGCCGCCTGGTCCGGCTTGAGCCAGGTGTACTTGAGGATCTCGGACTTCGAGCCCAGCCGCTGCGAGCAGTACCCGCAGTCCTCCGGGCACAGCCCGGACTTGAGGTTCACCAGATAGTTGAGCTTCACCCGCCGCCCGAACCAGCGACGGCGCACCCTGCCCGCGGCGGCCACCACATCCAGTACGTCGTCGTCGGAAGTCGCCAATACCGCGAGAGCCTCTGCGCGGGTCGGCGACTCGCCCCGCAGCCCCTTGTCCACCAGCGTGTTCAGCAGGTCCATGGCGGAGATCCTGTCTTACCCCGCCGCTCCGGGCAAAGGAGGGACCGTACAAGACGTGGCGTTCGGGGTGTGTGTATTGCCACACCCTGCCCCTGCGCGGGCGCGACTACCTTCTATCCGGACCCCACAGTCGGCGCCCGGCACCACACGGTACCGCCCGGTCAGTGCCCGGCCCGTGCCCGAACGAAGGTGAGGAAGCCGATGCCCCAGGACCGTCAGGACGACCCGTTCGCGTGGATCGACGCGGGACGGGAGCAGCGCGCCCGGGCCGGGCTGCGGCGTGTGCTGCGCCCCCGGCCCGCCGACTCGCCGCTGCTCGACCTGGCGAGCAACGACTACCTGGGCCTGGCCCGGCACCCCGAGGTGACGGCCGCCGCCGCGGCGGCCGCGCACCGCTGGGGCGCAGGTTCGACCGGCTCCCGGCTGGTCACCGGCTCGACGGAGCTGCATACGACGCTGGAGGCCGAGCTGGCCGCGTTCTGCGGCTTCGAGGCGGCGCTGGTGTTCTCCTCCGGGTACGCCGCCAACCTGGCCGCGGTCTCAGCGCTCAGCGGCCGGGGCGCGCTCATCGTCTCCGACGAGGGCAACCACGCCTCGCTCATCGACGGCTGCCGCCTCTCCCGCGCCGAGGTCGCCGTCGCCCCGCACGCCGCCCTCGACGCCGCCGCCAAGGTCCTCGACGGGGCCCGGACGGAGGACCCGGGCCGCCGCGTGCTCGTCGTCTCCGACTCCGTGTTCTCGGTGGACGGCGACGTGGCACCGCTGACCGGGCTCGCCGCCGCCTGCCGGGCGCACGGCGCGGCGCTGG
Source organism: Streptomyces sp. NPDC005962 (assembly GCF_040629205.1). NCBI lineage: Bacteria > Bacillati > Actinomycetota > Actinomycetes > Kitasatosporales > Streptomycetaceae > Streptomyces > Streptomyces sp. NPDC005962. The sequence continues at coordinate 140,097 of NZ_JBEXVE010000014.1, forward strand.
TCGTGGACGACGCCCACGGCCTGGGGGTGGTGGGCGAGGGCGGGCGCGGTGCCCCGTACGCCGCCGGGCTCGCGGGCGCGCCGGACGTGGTGGTCACCGCCACCCTGTCGAAGTCGCTGGGCAGCCAGGGCGGGGTGGTGCTGGGGCCCGCCCGGGTGATCGAGCACCTGGTGAACACCGCGCGCACGTTCATCTTCGACACCGGCCTCAACCCGGCCGCCGTGGGCGCCGCCCTGGCAAGCCTGCGGTTGCTGCGCCGGGAGCCGGAGCGCGCCGGACGGGCCCGTGACGTCGCGGCGCGGCTGCACGCACGGCTGACCACCGCCGGGCTCACCGCGGCGCGGCCCGACGCCTCGGTGGTGTCGGTGCGCGCGCCGTCCCCGGAGCAGGCGGTGCGCTGGGCCGCGGACTGCCGTACGGCCGGTCTGGTGGTGGGCTGCTTCCGTCCCCCGTCCGTACCCGACGGCATCTCGCGGGTACGGCTCACCGCTCGCGCGGATCTGACGGATCAGCAGGTGGAGAAGGCGGCCGACGTGATCGTGGGGACCGCACCGGCCGCCTGACGGATCGGTGTCCGGCGGTGGGGAGTCCTCCCGGCTACGGCCGGGAGGCGCCCTGGGTGCCGGGGTCACCGAGATCGCCGTCGCACAGGTCCCCGACGAACGAGGCCCAGGCGGACGGGGGGAACAGCAAGGCGGGTCCCGCGGTGTTCTTCGAGTCCCGTACGGCGAGCCGGCCCGGACCGAGCCGGGCCGTTTCGACGCAGTTGTTCATTCCGACGCTATAGCTGCTGCGCAGCCACACGACGGACTTGGCGGACAGATCGGACATGGTGCCCCCTCAGGCGCCGCCCCCGATTTTCATGATGAAGGACAAGGAATCCTCTGGTGACAGGGCGTTGGTCCGCAGCACATCGAATGCGCTGCTGTACGCCCGGAGGTCTTCTTTCCGCTCCAGATAGAGGCTACTCGTCAGGTGGTCGAGAACTACTACGTCGAGGTCAGTAATGTGCGGAAAAGAGAAGATAATGAAAGGACCTGTAATACCAATAGGCATTCCCGCGGAGAACGGCAGTACCTGAAGCCGTACCTGCGGTAATTCGGCCACTTCCGCGAGCTGCCGCAACTGAGCCCTCATCACCCCGGCGTCGCCCACTCCGCGCCGCAGCACCGCCTCGTCGAGCACCGCGTGCAGTGCCAGCGGCCGGTCCTCGCGCAGCACGGACTGACGCGCGATCCGCACCTCGACCAGCGTGTCCAGCTGGTCATCCGGCAGATCCGGCAGCGCCGCCCGGGTCACCGTCCGTGCGTAGTCCGCGGTCTGCAGCAGCCCCGGCACCACCGTGGTCTCCAGCGTGTACGCGGCCGACGCCTCCGCCTCCAGGCTGATGAAGTCCCGGTAGGCGGGCGGCAGCAGATCGCGGTACGCGTACCACCAGCCGCGCCGCGACCCCTCCGGGTCCGAGGCGCCCCCGCCGCACAGCGCCTCCAGCAGGGCCCGCAGCTGCGGGTCGGTGACCCCGTACACCTTTAGCAGCCGCGCCACATCCCCGGGCTTCACCCCGCTGCGCCCGGTCTCGATCCGGCTCACCTTCGACTGGTGCCATTTCAGCCGCCGCGCGGCCTCGCCGCTGGTGAGCCCCGCCAGATCGCGCTGGCGGCGCAGTTCCGCGCCGAGCTTGCGGCGGCGTACCGCCGGGCCGTACCGCATGAGATCTCCCTCCCGCCTGTCCCGTCCGCTGTCCCGCCCTGTGATGCCGTGTCGTGACCGTGGCCCAGTCTGCCCGGCAAATCCGGTCTTCCGTAGCAGAGTTCACCGTTTCGGGCGACAGATATATGCATAACTCGGTGGATCGCCCCCGTCACGGAGGGCATTGGTGGCAGTCTGGCGATCGGAGCCGCCGGGGCCGCCCACCCGGACCCCATGGCTGCGTCGGCGCCACCCGAACGCGTCCGCAGCCGCGCCCCGGCGGGAAAGGGACAGACCGTCATGGCAGACCATCAGGAAGCATCCGTCACTCTGCCGAGCGCGCCCGCCTCGGTCCCCGCGGCCCGCGCCTACGTGGCGAACGTGCTGGCCGAATGGGGACTCGGGGAAGGCGACGAGGCCGCGGACACCGTGCGGCTCATCGTCTCCGAGCTCGCCACCAACGCCGTACAGCACACCCTGGGCCAGTCGCCCACCTTCACCCTGGACATAAGGCTCGATCAGGAGGGGCGGCTGGAAATCGGTGTCACGGACAGTCATCCCCGCCATCCCCAGCGGCTGTCCGCCGCCGCCCACCAGGACAACGGGCGGGGCCTGGTCATCATCGGCGCTCTGGCCGCCGAATCGGGCGGCGAGGTGTTCGTCACCCCGACCGCGGACGGCGGCAAGACCGTATGGATCGCCCTGCCGTGGACCGTGCCGGTGCGCTAGCCCTGGTCGGTGGGCGAGCCCGTGTCGGTGTGCGGCTCGTTCGGCTCGTTCGGCGAGGTCGCCGGGGTCGGCGCGTGGTGGCTCATCCGGTGGCGGACCCACCGCGGGAAGACGCCCCACAGCCCGAGGCACATCGCGAACGTGCCCGCCGCCGCGGCGATCCCCGGGGCGCGCCCCAGCACCACGTCCACCACCAGCAGCACCGATCCTGTGAACGCCATTGTCAGCACGCACAGACCGGCCGAGGCCAGCTTTCCCGAGATGTCCACGACCCGCCGCTTGGCTCCCCGCCGGAACAGCGCCCGGTGCAGCGCCGCCGGGGCGGTGAACAGGGCCGCCGCCACCATCGCGAGCAGCAGCGTGGCCACGTATGTGCCGCGCTGTATCTCGTCCAGCGATCCGAAGCGGTTGGTGAAGGCCAGGGTCAGCAGGAAGGCGAACAGGATCTGCACCCCCGTCTGGGTGACCCGCAGCTCCTGCAGCAGTTCGGCGAAGTTCCGGTCGTCACGCTCCAGCGCGGTCTCGTGACGGACGGTTCTCGGGGCGTCGTTCTCCATACGCCCCCGGGTTACCGGAACCGTTCACAGTACGCGCTCGACCTGCCCCGTAGCCGCCCGCGCCTCGGTCAGCTCCAGGATGCGCGCGTACGTACGGCCCGCGTCCGGGCTGATCAGATAGTGCGGCATATCGCCGCGCTCGATCACCCCGTACGGGCTCGTGCCCATCAGGTACGACGAGTAGAGGATCAGCCCGTCCGGGCGGCGCGGATCGATGGCCAGCGCCGAGAAACCGGGGAACTCGTCCGTCTGGTAGACCCGCAAACCGTCCGCCGCCGCCCCGTGGCGCTCCTTGAACCGGCCGAACCGCTCCAGCGAATCCTTGATCTTCCGGGTCATGTCCTCCTGGTACTGCCGCGACAGGGTGGCCGCCGCGTCCGAGGATGGATCGAGCAGATAGCAGCGGTACACCCCGCCCCGGCGCAGCAGGTTCAAGACCGCGTCGCGGTAGCGGGCCGGGCGCTCGGTGGTGACCAGCCGGGACGACGAGGTGCGCAGCGCGGTGCCCATGTCGAGCACCTCCACGGACGCCGCGTCCAGCAGCCGCGCCTTCTCCGGCGAACTGGGCCGCTCGGGGTAGGCGTGCACGGGCGTGCCGCCCGCCAGCCCCCGGCCCGCCAGCCAGGCCTTGGCCGCCGCGCCCGGGCCGCCGTCGCCCGCCATCAGATAGACGTCCTTGCCCTCATGGCTGCCGACGTGCGCGAACAGCTCCGCGTACCGGCCCGCGGTGCGGTACACGTCCTCCGAGACCGCCAGACAGTCCGGCGGCGTCGCCTTCTCCAGATGCGCGGCCAGATTGATGTCGGGAGAGTGGATGGTGCCGGTCCGGCCCTCGCCGGTGTGCCGTATCGCCCCCTTGTGCACCGCCATCCGCACATGCAGCTCGCCATCCACTCCCGCCTGCGCGAACTCGTCCCGCAGATGCCGCAGATCGAGCGTGAGGAAGGTACGGGCCGCCTCCAGCGCGACATCGCGGGCCACGCTCTCGCTGTCGTCGTGGATCGCGAAGAACCCGCCGTCCCCGCGCCAGTTCCACAGATCGCTGCGGGCACAGCGGTGCTGCGCGGAGACCTGGCCGATCCGCGCCCGCATCCGCTCCCGCAGCAGATCGAAACCGTGCGCGGCCCGGTCCCTGGGATTCGAGCGGACGATCGTCGAATAGCCGGAGGTGTCGACGAAGACGAGATACACCTGGTCGTAGGTCCGGTCCGCCTGGAACTGGTCCGCCTGGAACTGATCGCTCAACGTAGCTCCCCTCCCGGCGCCGGTCTCCCCGAACCGGCGCCCCCCGGCTCACGCTAACGCCTCACCGGGCCGGTCACACCAGACCCCGCTCGACCGCGCCGCGCTCCACACAGAACTCGTTGCCCTCGGGGTCGGCCATCACCGCCCACCCCATCCCGTCCTCCGTGCGCCGGTCGTCGACGATCCGCGCCCCGAGCCCGAGCAGCCGCTTCACCTCCTGGTCCCGGGTGCCCGAGGGCGGCTGGATGTCGAGGTGGACCCGGTTCTTGACGGTCTTGGTGTCCGGCACCCGCAGGAACAGCAGACCGGGCACGCCTGGTTGCCCCGACTCGATCAGCACCTCGTCGTCGCCCGGCGCGTCCTCGTCCGTCACGGCGTAGCCGGTCAGCTCCGACCAGAACAGCGCCAGGGCGTAAGGATCGTGGGCGTCGAAGGAGATATGCCGGACCGGATTGAGATACGCCATGCGGTGCCTCCGGAGGTGACGGGGGACCAGGGCTGTCCTGATCCCCCGTCAACCTACTGCCGGGCACCGACACCAGGCCCGTTCAGCGCACATGCCCGTACGAGACCTTGCTGGTCCAGATCCGCTCCAGCCGCACCACGGTGCCCGCCTTCGGGGCGTGCCAGATCCGGCCGCTGCCCGCGTAGAGGCCGACGTGGTAGACGCTGCCGCCCTCATGGAAGAAGACCAGGTCACCGCCGCTGCGGGCGGACGCCTTGATAGGGCGGCTGCGGTTGTACTGGGCGGCGGCGGTGCGTGGCAGCCGCTTCCCGGCCCGCTTGTACGCGTACTGGGTGAGCCCCGAGCAGTCGAAGCGGCGGGGCCCGGCCGCGCCGTACACGTAGGGCGCGCCCTTCTTCGAGGCCGCGATGCGCAGCGCCTTGGCCGCCACGGTCGCGGCGTCGGCCTGCTGCGGCAGAGCCGGCACCGCCACGGTGCCGCCTACGGCGACGGCGGTGAGGGCCGAGAGGGCACCGGCCCGGGAGACCATCCTGGGGATTCGTATGTGCGCGGTCATCTCGCACACCACCCTTCGGTGACCGGGTTCGGTCGTCCCAGGGATGGTCACCCGCCGCGGGCGCCGGTTCCGAGCCGAGCGGGCGGGGCGTGAGGGTGGTCACGGCTGCTCCGTTCGGGTGACCGGGACGCGGTGGGACCCGGGCTCCGGCCTGCGGCGACGGCCGTTTCGGCGACACCGGCCGCAAGCCGGAGACGGCGTCGCGCCGGGGACCGGGTTGAGCCGTTCGGGTGACGCCGGGTGCCCCCGGGCGGGGCTCCGGGGGCAGCGCGCCGGGCCGACGACGCCGGGTCCGGGCCGGGCCGACGGCGCCGGGGCCGGGGCCGGGCTGTCGTGTCGGGACCGGGGCTCAGCGCGGCGAGGCGGTCGGCAGCGTCACCCGTTCGGAGCGCCGCTCCCCGTCCAGCACCCGCAGCGCCCGGGTCAGCGTCGCGGTGTGCAGTTCGCTCTCGCCCCGGTCGTGCATCAGCGTCAGCGCGTCCCGCAGGGCGATGGCCTTCCCGACCAGCGCCTGGGCGGCGCGCAGCCCGCCGTAGGTGTCATGGCCGCGGGCCGGGTTGATCCGGCCGAGCAGATCGACCGCCTCCAGATAGGCGTCCACGAGGTCGCCCTCCGCGCGGGTCAGCGCGGGCAGCGGGGGCAGTTCCGGCGGAAGCATCGGCGCGCTCACCTCTCCCCGGGGAGCGAGCCCGGACGCTTACGGCTTTGGGTGACCCCGTCCACCAGCCCGTACGCCACCGCGGCCTCGGCGTCGAAGATCGTGTCGCGGTCGACGTCGGCGCGGACCCGCTCGGCGCTCTGGCCGGTGTGCCGCATCAGCATCTCCTCCAGCATGGCCTGGGTCCGCAGCAGCTCACCGGCCTGGATCTCCAGGTCCGAGGTGGTGCCCTCGACGGGCTCGCTGAGCGCCGCCTGATGGATGAGCACCCGCGCGCCCGGCAGCGCCAGCCGCTTGCCCGGCGCCCCGGCGGCGAGCAGCACGGCGGCGGCGGACGCGGCCTGGCCCAGGCAGATGGTCTCGATGTCGCACGCGACGAAGTGCATCGTGTCGTAGATCGCCGTCATCGCGCCGAACGAGCCGCCCGGGGAGTTGATGTAGAGCGAAACGTCCTGGTCGGGCGCGGCGTGTTCGAGGTGGATGAGCTGCGCGATCACATCGTTGGCCGCGGTGTCGTCGATGGGCGTGCCGAGGAAGACGATGCGCTCGGAAAGCAGCTTGGAATAGGGGTCCATGGTGCGCACGCCGGTGCTGGTGCGCTCGGTGAACTCGGGCAGGACATAGCGCGCGGCCGGTCGTTCCATCGCGGTCACCTCTCAGGGGGCTTGGCTCCGTAAAAAATGTACAGGATGTACGTCCCGTACGATGGGGAGCATGGCGTACGAGATTCCGGTGACGCAAGCCCGGGCGGAACTGGCGGAGCTGATCAACCGCGTGGTCTACGGCGGTGAGCGGGTGGTCCTCACCCGGCACGGAAAGCCGCTGGTCGCTCTGGTGTCCTCGGATGACCTGCGACGACTCGACGCGATCGAGGCGGATGCGGAGGGGCAGGCGGAGGAGCAGGTGATCAGTACGGTGTCGGCGATGCGCCCGACCTCGTCCGCTCCTGGCGAACGGCGGCGCTTCGGTATCGCGGCAGAACACCGCGGCCCGGACGCCGGGGATCGGCGTCCGGGCCGCGAATGATGACGACAGGCCCTGGGGGAGTGGCGGCTAGGAGCTGAGCTCCCAGACCGCGTGGGCGATGGCGTCGCTGTTGCGGTCCAGCGCGGTGTCGTCGACATTGGACGTCTTGTCGCACGCCGAGTGGTAGCACGGGTCGAACGGCTCGCCCGCCTTGCCGCCCCACGTGTCCGCCTGCGCCTGGGTCTTGGTGGACTCGGCGCCGGTGAACAGCCCGCCGACCCGCACCCCGGCGTCCTTGAACGGGGCGTGGTCCGAGCGGCCGTCGCCCTCGGTCTCCTTCTCGGTCGTGATGTCCTTGGCCGCGTACCAGTCCTTGAAGACCTTCTCCAGCTCCGGGTCGTCGTCGTAGACGAAGTAGCCGGGGTTGGGGGAGCCGAGCATGTCGAAGTTCAGATACGAGTCGATCTTCGACTTCTCGTCGGACTTCAGGCTGTCGACGTACTTCGTCGAGCCGACCATGCCGTCCTCCTCGTCGCCCCACCAGGCGAACCGCAGATGCTTGGTGGGCTTGAGGTCGGCCTTGGCCACGGCGAGCGCGACCTCCAGGATCGCGGCGGAGCCCGATCCGTTGTCGTTGATGCCGGGGCCCGCCTCGACCGAGTCGAGGTGTGACCCGGCCATGACGACCTGGTCGGCGCTGCCGCCCGGCCAGTCGGCGACGAGGTTGTAGCCCTTTGCGCCGCCCGAGGTGAACTCCTGGACGTCAGTGGTGAATCCGGCCGAGTCCAGCTTGCCCTTGAGGTAGTCCAGGGACGCCCGGTAGCCGGGCTGTCCGTGGGCGCGGTTGCCTCCGTTGTCGTCGGCGATCGTCTGGAACTGGGCCAGATCGGCCTTGACCGCGTTCACGTCGATGTCCGGTGCGGCGGCGCGGGGGGTGACGGTCGCCTGGGCCGCGGAGGCCCCGCCCAGCAGGGCGGCGGCGAGGGCGGCGCAGGTTCCGGCCGCGAGGGTGCCACGGCGAAATGGTGCTATGCGATGCACAGTTGGGCTCCGTAGTGATGTGGGGGGTTTGTGCGGAGCTGATGGATCATGATGCGGACATGAGGATCATCGTTTTTGCGTGTCATCGTCAAGGGCGATTCTTTGCCGAGGCGTTAACCAGCTTGAAACGCCGTCCAACTAGCCTTCGGTAGTCGTGCGTGAGGATGAGGTGGGACGACGTGCATTTGACGCCGCACGAGCAGGAACGCCTGCTCATTCATGTGGCTGCCGACGTGGCTGAAAAGCGACGGTCCCGGGGTGTGGTACTCAACCATCCCGAGGCCATCGCGTTGATCACCGCGCACATCCTGGAGGGCGCCCGGGACGGCCGTACCGTCGCCGAGCTGATGGCCTCCGGCCGCAAGGTGCTCACCCGCGACGAGGTCATGGAGGGCATCCCCGAGATGATCCACGACGTGCAGGTCGAGGCCACTTTCCCGGACGGCACCAAGCTCGTCACCGTCCACCAGCCGATCGTCTGACGGGAGGCGGCGTTCCATGATCCCCGGAGAGATCCTCCACGCGGACGAGCCGGTACGGCTCAACGAGGGGCGGCCGGTCCTCCGGCTCACCGTGCTCAACGCGGCCGACCGGCCGGTCCAGGTCGGCTCCCACTACCACTTCGCCGAGGCCAACCCCGGCCTGGAGTTCGACCGCGCCGCCGCCCGCGGCCACCGGCTCCACATCGCGGCGGGCACCGCCGTGCGCTTCGAACCGGGCATCCCCGCCGAAGTGGAGCTGGTGCCGCTGGCGGGCGCGCGCGTCGTCCACGGGCTGCGCGGCGAGACGGGAGGCGCGCTGTGACGGAGCTGAGCCGTGCCACCTACGCGGACCTGTTCGGACCGACCGCGGGCGACCGTATCCGGCTCGCCGACACCGACCTCGTGGTCGAGATCGAGGAGGACCGCTGCGGCGGCCCCGGCCGCTCCGGCGACGAGGCGGTCTTCGGCGGCGGCAAGGTGATCCGCGAGTCCATGGGCCAGTCCCGCGCCACCCGCGCCGAGGGCGCCCCCGACACCGTGATCACCGGTGCCGTGGTGCTCGACCACTGGGGCGTGATCAAGGCCGACGTCGGGCTGCGCGACGGCCGTATCACCGGGATCGGCAAGGCCGGGAACCCCGACACCATGGACGGAGTCCACCCCGACCTCGTCATCGGCCCCGAGACCGAGGTCATCGCGGGCAACGGCAGAATCCTCACCGCGGGCGCCATCGACGCCCACGTCCACTTCATCTCCCCGACCCTGATCGACCAGGCGCTGTCCTCGGGTATCACCACCCTCGTCGGCGGCGGCACCGGGCCCGCCGAGGGCACCAAGGCGACCACCATCACCCCCGGCCCCTGGCATCTGGCCCGGATGTTCGAGGCGCTGGAGGCGTACCCCGTCAACATCGGGCTGCTCGGCAAGGGCAACACCGTCTCGCGCGAGGGCATGCGGTCCCAACTGCGCGGCGGCGCCCTCGGATTCAAGATCCATGAGGACTGGGGAGCGACCCCCGCGGCGATCGACGCCTGCCTCGGGGTCTGCGAGGAGAGCGGCGCGCAGCTCGCCATCCACACCGACACCCTCAACGAAGCCGGGTTCGTCGCCGACACCCTCGCCGCGATCGCCGGACGCTCCATCCACGCGTACCACACCGAGGGCGCGGGCGGCGGCCACGCGCCCGACATCATCACCGTGGTCTCCCAGCCGAACGTGCTGCCCAGCTCCACCAACCCGACCCGGCCGCACACCGTCAACACGGTCGAGGAACACCTCGACATGCTGATGGTCTGCCACCACCTCAACCCGGCCGTCCCCGAGGACCTCGCCTTCGCCGAATCCCGCATCCGGCCCGGCACCATCGCCGCCGAGGACATCCTGCACGACCTCGGCGCCATCTCGATCATCTCCTCCGACTCCCAGGCCATGGGCCGGATCGGCGAGGTCGTCCTGCGCACCTGGCAGACCGCGCACGTCATGAAGCGGCGCCGGGGCGCCCTGCCGGGGGACGGGCGCGCGGACAACCGGCGGGCGCGTCGCTATGTCGCCAAATACACCATCAACCCGGCGGTGGCGCAGGGCCTCGACGGCGAGATCGGCTCGGTGGAGCCCGGCAAACTCGCCGACCTGGTGTTGTGGGAGCCCGCCTTCTTCGGCGTCAAGCCGCACCTGGTGCTCAAGGGCGGGCAGATCGCGTACGCGCAGATGGGCGACGCCAACGCGTCCATCCCGACGCCCCAACCCGTGCTGCCCCGGCCCATGTTCGGCGCGATGGGGCGCGCCCCGGCCGCCAACTCCTTCAACTTCGTCACCCAGACCGCCCTGGACGACGGCCTGCCGGACCGGCTCGGCCTCGGAAAGCGGTTCGTGCCGATCCGGGGGACGCGCGGGGTGACCAAGGCGGACATGCGGGAGAACGACGCCATGCCGAGCGTGGAGGTCGACCCGGACACCTTCACGGTGACCATCGACGGCGCCCCCGTCGACCCCGCCCCGGCCGCCGAACTCCCCATGGCCCAGCGATACTTCCTCTTCTGACCGCGATGACCATGGACAACGCTCTGCCTACGACACCGTCCGGGCCCCCGCGGCCCGCGACACCCGGCCCGGCCCCCACCCCGGGCGGGCTCCCCGGCGATACCGCGCCGCTGGTGCCGGGCGGGATGCCGCCCACGGCGCCTGGCGGCTCGCCCCTGGCACCGGGTGGGGTTGCGGTGGCGCCCGGCGGGGTTGCGCCCGCGACGCCCGGCGAGGCTTCGCCCGGGCGGGGCGGGTGGGGGATCGGCGGGGGTGTCGGCGCATTGCTCATCCTTGCCGACGGGCGGTTTCCGGCTGGGGGGCATGCCCACTCCGGTGGGGCCGAGGCCGCCGTCAAGGCCGGGCGGGTCCATGACCCGGCCACGCTGGAGAGCTACTGCCGTGGGCGGCTGCACACCGCCGGGCTCACCGCGGCCGGGCTCGCCGCCGCGGCCGCCGCCGGGGTGGACCCGCTCGCGCTCGACGAGGCCGCCGACGCCCGGACCCCCGTGCCCGCGCTGCGCGCCACCGCCCGGCGGCTCGGCCGTCAGCTGATGCGCGCCGCCCGGGCCACCTGGCCCTCGGCCGAGCTGGACGCCCTTGCCGCCGCCCGGCCGCGCGGCGCCCATCAGCCTGTCGTGCAGGGGCTGGCCGTGCGCGCCGCCGGGCTCGACCCGCACGCCGCCGCGTACGTCGCCGCGTACGAGTCGGCCGGAGGACCGGCGTCCGCCGCCGTACGGCTGCTCAGCCTCGACCCGTTCGACGCCACCGCCGTCCTCGCCCGCCTCGCCCCCGAGATCGACCGGATCGCCGTCCGGGCCGCCGAGGCCGCGTACCGGGCCCTGGACGAGGGGCCCGGCGCGCTGCCCGCCGCCGCGGCGCCGTTGCTCGACATCGCCGCCGAGCAGCACGCCGCCTGGCCCGTACGCCTCTTCGCCTCGTAACCGCCCGCCCCGATCACCCGCCCCCGGAGCCGCCATGCACCTCGACCACCCCGAGACCTACCCGCAGCGCCACACCCACGGCGCCGCCGACCCCCGCCGACCCGATGGCACCCGCCGGGCGCTGCGCATCGGCCTCGGCGGACCGGTCGGTTCCGGCAAGACCGCGACCGTCGCCGCCCTGTGCCGGGCGCTGCGCGACGAGCTGTCGATCGCCGTGGTCACCAACGACATCTACACCCGCGAGGACGCCGAGTTCCTGCTGCGCAACGCGGTGCTGCCGCCGACGCGCATCACCGCCGTGGAGACCGGCGCCTGCCCGCACACCGCGATCCGGGACGACATCTCCGCCAACCTCGAAGCGGTCGAGGATCTGGAGGAGAGCGCCGGCCCGCTCGACCTGGTGCTCGTCGAGTCCGGAGGCGACAACCTCACCGCGACCTTCTCCAAGGGCCTGGTCGACGCACAGGTGTTCGTCATCGACGTCGCGGGCGGCGACGACATCCCGCGCAAGGGCGGCCCGGGGGTGACGACGGCCGACCTCCTCGTCGTCAACAAGACCGACCTCGCCCCGTACGTCGGGTCCGACCTGGAGCGCATGGCACGCGACGCCAAGGAGCAGCGCGGCGATCTGCCCGTCGCCTTCACCTCCCTGGTCGCGGTGGACGGCGTCCGTCCCATCGCCGACTGGGTACGGGAGCGGCTGGCCGCCTGGACAGCGGCCCCGGCGGCCCCGGAGTGACCGGCACCGGCGTACGCGCCGCCGCCCACCTCGTCGCGGCCGCCGACGGCCGCGGCGGCACCGCGCTGCCCGTGCTGGCCGGGGACGGGCCGCTCGCCCTGCGGCGGACCCGGGCGACTGGCGACGGCGAGGCGTGCGTCACCGTCGTCGGCGCGATGAGCGCCCCGCTCGGCGGCGACCACATCGCGCTGACCGCGACCGTCGGCCCCGGTGCCCGGCTCCGCGTCGGCTCGGCGGCCGCCACGCTCGCGCTGCCCGGCCGCTCCGCCGAGCCCGCCCACTACGCGGTCCGGCTGACCGTCGCGGACGGCGCCACCCTGCACTGGCTGCCCGAGCCCCTGATCTCCGCCCACGGCAGCGATCTGCGCATGACCACCACCGTCGAACTCGCCCCCACCGCCCGTCTGGTGCTGCGCGAGGAGCAGATCCTCGGCCGCTCTGGCGAGCCCCCGGGCGCGCTCACCAGCCGCCTCACCGTGCACCGCGCCGGGCGACCGCTGCTGGACCAGGAGCTGTCGTACGGCCCCGGCGCGCCCGGCTGGGACGGCGGCGCGGTGCTCGGCGGGCACCGGGCGGCCGGTCAACTCCTCGTTGTCGACCCGGCGTTCGACAGCGACCCCGTCGCGCCCCGCCTGCTCGCCGACACGGCCGTCATCACCCCGCTCGCCGGTCCCGCCGCCCTGGCCAGCGCCGTGGCGGCGGACGGGCTGCGGCTGCGCCGGATGCTGGACGAGGCGCTCAGCTCGCGGCCGCGTCCGGAGCGAGGTCGTGTACGAACACCGGCTTGAGCCGCTTCTCGGGCAGCGTGTCGGGCACTTGCTCGCCCGGTGGCCTCGACGGCGACTCCAGGTCCTCATCGCGGGCGCGATCGAAGGCTGAACGGGCCGTGAAGGTGACGTGTTGATAAAGAAACGGCGGTTCGCCCTGTACTCAGCGGTAAGCGAGGCGCGAGGATCTTCCTGACACTCTGTGATCATCGCCGCACTGGCGGCGCAACAAAGCAGGGGGATTACTACGTGAGACGCACAGCAGTACTCGGCGTGGCCGGCGGCGTGTTGACCGGTGCGCTGATAACCGGTGCGCTGGTCGCCCCCACGGCGGGGGCATCGGAGCCCACGCGGACGCCGGGGGGCGCCGCGGAGGCCCGTGGGGCGGCGGTCGCCGCGGCCCGGGCCGCGAAGGCGGGCATCGACTGGACGGACTGTCCGGCCGACTGGAACCTGGCCAAGCCCATTCAGTGCGGCTATGTGACCGTTCCGCTCGACTACGCCAAGCCGAACGGCCGCACCATCAAGATCGCGGTGGACCGCGTCGGCAGCACCGGGACCGCCTCCGAGCGGCAGGGTTCGCTGATCTACAACCCGGGCGGACCGGGCGGCTCCGGGCTGAAGTTCCCGACCCGGGTCACCAACAAGAACCCGCTGTGGACGAAGACCGCGAAGGCGTACGACTTCGTGGGCTTCGATCCGCGCGGGGTCGGCCACTCGGCCGCCATCTCCTGTGTCGACCCGCAGGAGTCCGTCAAGGCGCCCAAGATGGACCCGGTGCCCGACAGCGAGGCGGACAAGCGGGCGCAGCGCAAGCTCGCCAAGGAGTACGCCGACGGGTGCAAGGAGCGCAGCGGCTGGATGCTGCCGCACCTGACGACGCCCAACACCGCCCGCGACATCGACGTTCTCCGCGCCGCGCTCGGCGACAAGAAGCTCAACTACCTGGGCGTGTCCTACGGAACGTACATCGGCGGGGTCTACGCGACGCTCTTCCCGAACCATGTGCGCCGCCTGATCGTGGACTCCGTGGTCAACCCTTCGCGGGAGAAGATCTGGTACCAGGCCAACCTGGACCAGGACGTCGCGTTCGAAATGCGCTGGGACGACTGGAAGGCGTGGGTGGCCAAGAACGACGCGGCCTACCACATCGGCAGCACCCCGGGAGCGGTCCAGGCGCAGTGGGAGAAGCTGCGCGCGACCGCCAAGAAGAACCCGATCGGCGGGGTCGTCGGCCCGGCCGAGCTGCTCGGCTTCTTCCAGAGCGCCCCGTACTACGACTCGTCGTGGGCCACGGTCGCTCAGGTGTGGAGCGACTACCTGGCCGGTGACGAGAAGGCGCTCGTCGAGGCCGCGGGCCCGGACCTGTCCGACACCGCGGGCAACATCGCCTCGGAGAACGGCAACGCGGTGTACACCGCCGTGGAGTGCGCCGACGCCAAGTGGCCGACCAGCTGGCAGAAGTGGGACCGGGACAACACCCGGCTGCACCGCGACTACCCGTTCCTGACCTGGTCCAACGCCTGGATGAACCTGCCGTGCGCCACCTGGCCGTCCCAGCAGCACACCCCGCTGGAGGTCGGCGCGGGCAAGGGGCTGCCGAAGACGCTCATCGTGCAGAGCACCCGTGACGCCGCCACCCCGTACGAGGGCGCCGTCGAGCTGCACAAGCGGCTCAAGGGATCGCGTCTGATCACGGAGAAGGACGCCGGTTCGCACGGCGTCACCGGGCTGGTCAACGCCTGCATCAACGACCGGGTGGACGCCTACCTGCTCAAGGGCACGGTGGACGCCAAGGACGTGACGTGCGCTCCGCACGCCACGCCCAAGCCCGCCCAGACCGGCAAGGCCGCGAAGGCCGCCGGGGCCGTCAAGTAACGGTCGGCCGGGGCCCGCTTCCGTACGAGTCGGCGCGTACGGAAGCGGGCCCCTGCGTCGTTCCCGCCCCCGGACTACCGGGGGAACGCCGCCGCGAAGGCCGCCCTGGTGGGCGAGTCCGCGCGGCGGTCCAGTCGGCGCGGTGCGCCGCGTAATAAACCGACCGACTGTACAACTTCCGGCAGGGTCCGGCGAGTCGCCGGAGGGTGTCCGTAATAGCCGCGTATGCACTGCATGTTGGCGGTGTGGGGTTTCGGGTCGCCCGAGGGTGTGAGCGAATGCGATCGCTTTTTTACGCCCATTGAATTCACTCGCCGAATTCGTTACCAAGAAAAAATCATCGTCATTTCGGGGCGTGTTCCAGCCGCTATGCTCCAGGGCCCATAGCGAGTTCTTCGCACGTATTTTCTCCCGCTGCTTTTAAGGAAGCCGATGGTTTTCGCCGGCGCGTCACCTGGAGGCCGACGGCCCGCCTCCGTGCTCGTATGGCTCATCCCTCCCGCCGCGATGGCGGCCTGCGCGGCGCTCGCCGTGACCGTGGTGTCCGCCGGTGCGCGGGCCACGGTCGCCGCGTGCGGCGCGGCGGCCACGTTCGCGGTGGCCCTGGCGGCGGCCGAGGCGGCCCGCCGCGGCCGTCTGATCGGCAGGCTGCGCGCACGCGTCGCCGACCAGGACGCCGCGTACCACCAGCGCCTGGCCGAACAGGAGGTGGAGACCCGGCGGCTGGCCCAGGAGGTGCTGCCCGCGGCCGTGGCGCGGCTGCAGCGCGGAGCCGAGGTCGACGCCGTGATGAAGAGCATCGAGTCCTCGCCCGACCTCGACCCGGACTTCGAGTCCGCGCACCGCGCCGTCCTGCGGTCGGTGCTGGAGATCGTGCGGGCCGAGGAGGACCTGCGGGACGCGGCGGGGCGGGCGTTCGTCAACATCGCCCGCCGGGTGCAGGCCATCACCCACCAACAGGCCATGGACATGCGGGACATGGAGGACAAGCACGGGGCCGCCCCCGAGGTCTTCCACGATCTGCTCCACCTCGACCACGGCAACGCGCTGATCGGCCGCCTCGCCGACAGCATCTCCGTGCTGGGCGGCTCCCGCCCGGGCCGTCAGTGGCGCAACCCGGTGCCCCTCTACAACGTGCTGCGCGGCGCCATGTCGCGCATTCTCGAATACCGGCGGGTGGATCTGCACTCGGTCGCCGACGTCGGCATCGTCGGCCCGTCCGTGGAGCCGCTGATCCACGCCCTGGCCGAACTGCTGGACAACGCCACGCGCTACTCCCCGCCCAAGACCCGGGTCCATCTGACCGCGGTCGAGGTCCAGTCCGGGGTGGCGGTCGAGATCGAGGACGCCGGGGTGGGCCTGTCGGAGGAGAGCCGCAATCGGGCCGAGTACGTGCTGGAACAGGCAGGCACCGGCTTCGACCTCGACGACCTCGGCGAGACGCCCCGGCTGGGTCTGGCCGTGGTCGGCCGGCTCGCCGTCAAGTACCGGTTGCAGGTCTCGCTGCGGCCCTCCGCGTACGGCGGCGTCCGCGCCGTGCTCGTCGTCCCGCAGGACGTCATCTGCCCCACCCCCGCCCCCGGCGGCGCCATCGCCCGGGCCCAGAAGCTGCCGCCGCCCAAGCCCATCAAGCGCGCCGAGCCCTATCCGCCGCTGTCCGAAGACATCACCGGCCAGGTTGTCCACGACCACAACGGAATCCGCCACAACACCGCCGGACTTCCCCAGCGCCGCCGCCGGATGCCGACCGTGACCCCGCCCATCCGGATTCAGGCCGACCCGGAGCCCGCCCCGCCGGGCCCCCGGACCCCGGCCGAGCCGCCCGTCCAGCCGGGGATGTGGCTGGCCGCGTTCACCAAGGCCGTCTCCGGTGAGGCGGACCCGGTGGACACCTCCGGCCACCGGCACGGCGAAGAGCCAACGGATACGTCGCACGCCTGGGACAACGCCTCGGATAAGGGTGAGTAGCAAGTGACGCAAGCGCGGTTCAACATGGACTGGATGCTCCGGGACCTCGCCAAGAGCGTTCCGCAGACCCGCCACGTGGTCCTGCTGTCCTCGGACGGCCTGTGCATGGCCCAGGTCGGCACGGACGGGGACACCGCCGACCGCCTGGCCGCCGCCTGCGCGGGGCTGCAGAGCCTGTCGACGGCGATCGCCGCCGAATTCCCCACCGGCCACGGGCGGATGCGGCTGGTGGTCATCGAGGTCGACGCCGGCTTCTTCTACCTGATGGCGGCCGGTACCAGCTCCTACCTCGCGGTGCTCGCCGACGACGGCGTGGACGCCGGGCTGATCGGCCAGTGCATGAGAGACCTGGTCGCCCGGCTCGGCGAACACCTCAGCAGCCCGCCACGGGTCGACGGACGCATGACATGAGCCGGGCCGGAAGGGGCGCCCACGAAGGCGGCCCCGAACGGCTGTACATGGTCGACGGCGGCGGCCCCGCCCGGTCCGCGCGGGCGGGCGGCATCGAACTGGTCAGCCTGATCGTGGCCCGGGCCGAACCCGGACCGGGCATGCTGCCCGAGGCCGCCGCCGTGCTGAGGATGTGCCACTTCCCGCTCTCCGTGGCCGAGATCTCCGCGTATCTGACGCTGCCCGTCAGCACCGTGACCGTACTCCTCGCGGATCTGCTCGCCCACCGCCAGGTGGAGGCCCGGTCCCCGGTTCCGGCCGCCGTGCTGCCCGACACCGAACTCCTCCAGGCGGTGATGCATGGACTACAGAACCTCTGAGACGACCGTCGGCCCCCGAAGCGAGGACACCCTCCCGGCCTCCGCCACGGCGGCCGTCAAGATCGTGATCGTCGGCGGCTTCGGGGTCGGCAAGACCACCATGGTCGGCTCGGTGAGCGAGATCCGCCCGCTCACCACCGAGGAGACGATGACCCAGGCCGGGGTCGGCGTCGACGACCTCGCCGGGGTGGAGCGCAAGACCGAGACCACCGTGGCCATGGACTTCGGCCGGATCAGCCTCAACGAACGGCTGGTGCTCTACCTCTTCGGCACCCCCGGCCAGGAGCGCTTCTGGTTCCTGTGGAACGGCCTCTTCGAGGGCGCCCTCGGGGCCGTGGTCCTCGTCGACACCCGCCGGCTGGAGGTCAGCTTCGACGTCCTGGGCCGACTGGAGGAGCGGGGCGTCCCCTTCGTCGTCGCCATCAACGCCTTCGCCGGGGCGCCCGTCCACCCCGTCGGGCGGCTGCGCGCGGCCCTGGACCTGCCCGAAACCGTCCCCATCATCGACTGCGACGCCCGAGAGCGCGCCTCCAGCCGCGACACCCTCCTCACCCTCGTGAGCCATCTGCAACACCTCACCACCGTGACCCCGGAGACACCGTGACCCCTCCTCCCGACAAGTGCCCCGCCCACGCCCGGAGCCCCCTCGCCGGTGTGGTGGACCTCTTCGGCTCCGAGAACGAGAAGGACCCGATGGGTCTGTACGAGCGGCTGCGCACCGAACACGGACCGGTGGCCCCGGTACGGCTCGGCGGCGACGTACCGGCCTGGCTACTGCTGGGCTACCGCGAGAACCTGGAGGTCGCCCGCACCCCCTCCCGCTTCTCCCGCGACTCCCGGTACTGGAGCGCCTGGGCGCAGGGCCGCATCCCGGACGACTCGCCGCTGCTCCCCGTGGTCGGCTGGCAGCCCATGTGCACCTTCGCCGACGGCGACGAACACGAGCGGCTGCGCGCCGCGCTCACCGACAGCATGAACCGCGTCGACCGCCGCGGCATCCGCCGCCACATCACCCGCTTCACCCATCAGCTGGTCAACGACTTCTGCGCCGACGGACAGGCCGAACTGGTCACGGGCTTCGCCCAGCGGCTGCCCATGCTCGTCCTCACCCAGCTGCTCGGCATGCCCGACGAGTACGGCCCCCGGCTGGTCGAGGCCACCCGCGACCTGATGAAGGGCTCCGAGACGGCCCTGCGCAGCGACCAGTACGTCACCGACACCCTCCGCCAGCTCGTCGAGCGCAAACGCGCCGACCCCGGCAGCGACCTCGCCTCCTGGCTGCTGAGCCACCCCTCCCGGCTGACCGAGGAGGAGGTCGTCCAGCATCTGCGGCTCGTACTGCTCACCGGCAACGAGACCACCACCAACCTCATGGCCAACACGCTGCGCATGGTCCTCACCGACCCGCGCTTCCGCGCCTCCCTGGCCGGTGGCCATATGACCCTGCCGGACGCCATCGAGCACGTGCTGTGGAACGAACCGCCTCTGACCGTGATCCCCGGCCGCTGGGCCACCGGCGACACCGAACTGGGCGGACGGCAGATCAAGGCCGGGGACATGCTGCTCCTCGGCCTCGCCGCCGGGAACGTCGACCCCGCCATCCGCCCCGACCTCGGCGCGCCCATGTACGGCAACCGCTCGCATCTGTCGTTCAGCGGCGGCCCGCACGAATGCCCCGGCCAGGACATCGGCCGCGCCATCGCGGACACCGCCATCGACACCTTGCTGCTGCGCCTGCCCGACCTGCGGCTGGACGTGCCGGAGCCCGAGCTGACCTGGGTCGCGTCGTGGATCTCCCGCCATCTGGTCGCGCTGCCGGCCGCGTTCATGCCGCGCAGGCCCGAGACCGATCCGGTGGACACCTCCGGCATGCTGCTCGCGCCCAAGATGCGCCCCGCGCGTCCTGCGCGCCGTCGGCCCTCGGACGGGGAAGAGGCGTTACCCCCGCGCGGAACCGCCGCCGCCGACACGGCGGGCCCGCCCGCCCGCGTCTCATGGTGGACGTCCCTGTGGCGGTGGCTGCGCGGCACCGCGACGTGACGCTACGCCCGCTGCGTGACGTCACGCCCGCTCAGCGGGTGAGCAGCGTCCCCACCGTCAGCAGCGCGAGCACGACCCAGGCGAACCACAGCCAGCCGTTGCTCCCCAGCGCCACGGTGTAGGCCGTCACCAGCACCAGGCCACCCACCGCACACGCCGTCATTCCCTTGGCAGATCCGGTCATCCCCGACCTCCTCACGGCGGCCCCGGCGCCCCGGCGCCGGAACACCGGCCCCACGGCCGAGACTCCATGGTCTCTCGGCCGTGGGGTTCCCGGCTAGCGTCCGCGCGCCTGGAGAGATGCCAGATAGGCGTTGTACGCGGCGAGTTCCTGATCGCCGTCGCGGTCCGCCGTACGGTCGTCGCGCCGCGCCTGGCGCTGGTCGGACTTGTACCACTGGTACACCAGCGCCACCAGCACGATCACCGACGGGACCTCGCTGAACGCCCAGGCGATGCCGCCCGCCGCGTTCTGGTCGGACAGCGCGTCGATCCCCAGCGAGCCGGGCGGATGCTCGAAGCTGCCGACCATGGGCTCGCTCGCCATCATCAGCGCGATCCCGAAGAACGCGTGGAACGGCATCCCCGCGAACAGCTCCAGCATCCGCATCACATAGCCCGGCCGGTGCGGACCCGGGTCCACGCCCATGATCGGCCAGAAGAAGACCAGACCCACCGCGAGGAAGTGGACCATCATCGCGATGTGCCCGGCCTTGGAGCCCATCAGGAAGTCGAAGAGCGGGGTGAAGTAGAGCCCGTACAGGCTCGCGATGAACAGCGGGATCGTGAACACCGGGTGGGTGATGATCCGCATGTAGCGGCTGTGCAGCAGCGCGACCAGCAGCTCCCGAGGCCCCTTGCGGCCCCGCCCGGCCGCCGGGAGGGCGCGCAGGGCCAGCGTCATCGGCGCGCCCAGCAGCAGGAGGATGGGGGAGACCATGCTGATGATCATGTGCTGGACCATATGGACGCTGAACATGACCATGCCGTAGTCGTTCAGCCCGGTGCACATCGCGACGACGATCGTCAGCACACCGGCGACGAACGCCAGCAGCCGCCCCACCGGCCAGCTGTCCCCCCGCCGCCACAGCCGCGCCACGCCCCAGCCGTACAGCGCGAGCGCCAGCACACAGCCGACCAGGAAGAAGGGATCACCGCCGAACTCCAGCCCGCGCGACAGCGTGAACGGCGGCAGATCCATCATCATGCCGTGCCCGCCGTGATCCATTCCCTATCCCCGGCCTTCCTGGGTTCTCCCGATGCGCACCACAATGTGCCCGCACCAGCGTAGAACCGGTCAGATCACAGCACGCACTCGGCCTCGGTGTACCGCTCGGCGGGTACCGTCTTGAGCCGCTCCACGGCTTCCGCGAGCGGCACCAGCACGATGTCCGTACCGTGCAGGGCCGTGATCTTGCCGAACTCGCCGCGGTGCGCCGCCTCGACGGCGTGCCAGCCGAAGCGGGTGGCCAGCACCCGGTCGTACGCCGTCGGCGTGCCACCGCGCTGCACATGGCCCAGGATCACCGGCCGGGCCTCCTTCTCCAGCCGCTGCTCCAGCTCGACGGAGAGCAGACGGGCGATACCGGCGAACCGCTCGTGGCCGTAGACGTCCCGTTCCCCCGGCGCGTACTCCATCGTGCCCTCGCGCGGCTTGGCGCCCTCGGCGGCCACCACGATCGCGAACTTCTTGCCCGCCTCGAACCGTGCCCCGACGGTCCGGGCCAGCTCCTCGATGTCGAACGGACGCTCCGGTACGACGATCGCGTGGGCGCCCGCGGCCATACCCGAGTGCAGCGCGATCCAGCCGGTGTGCCGTCCCATGACCTCGACGATCAGCACCCGCTGATGCGACTCCGCGGTGGTCTTGAGCCGGTCCAGGGCCTCGGTCGCCACGCCGACCGCGGTGTCGAAGCCGAAGGTCACATCGGTCGACGCGATGTCGTTGTCGATCGTCTTCGGGACTCCCACGATGGGCAGCCCGGCGTCCGACAGCATCCGGGCCGCCTTCAGGGTGCCCTCGCCGCCGATCGGGATGACCGCGTCCAGGCCCAGCTCCTCGACATGGCCCTTCGCGCGCTCCACCCCGTCCCGCAGATGCGCGGGCTGGACCCGGGTCGAGCCGAGGATGGTGCCGCCGAGGGCCAGGATGCCGCTCACGGCGTCCAGGTCGAGCTTGCGGTAGTCGCACTCCAGCAGGCCCTTCCAGCCGTCCTGGAAGCCGATCACCTCGTCGCCGTGATCGACGACGGCGCGGTGGACGACGGACCTGATGACCGCGTTCAGCCCGGGGCAGTCGCCGCCGGATGTGAGCACACCGATGCGCATGGCGCGTGATTCCTCTGTCTGCAATGGAGCCGACATCCGGACCGCGCTGTCCGGCTGGACGACGACACCCTACAAGCGGCGGACGCCGCTGCCCGCGCTTCGCCGCCGGGTGTCCGCGATGCGGTCACCCGGCGGCTCAGCCGTGCGCGAGGGCGCTCAGGCGGGTGCTCAGGAGGGTGCTCAGGCGGGCTGGGTGGCCGCCGCGATCCGCTCGTTGCGCAGCGCCTCGTACCACTGGTCGTCGACCGGCGGCAGCCCGTTCACATCGAGCGCCAGCTTCAGCAGATGGTCCGCGATATGCGGGTTGCGGGCCATCACCGGGCCGTGCATGTACGTCCCGAAGACGGTGTCCTTGTACGCGCCCTCGTAGCCGTCGCCCGTGCCGTTGCCGTTGCCGAACCGGACGCGTGCCAAGGGGCGCGCGGTCGGGCCCAGGTGGGTGACGCCCTGGTGGTTCTCGAACCCGGTCAGCGGCGGCAGCCCCAGCGGATCGTCGATGTCGGCCAGTACGTCGCCGACGCAGCGGTCGCCCTCGCCGCGGGTGCTCATCACGTCCAGCAGGCCCAGCCCCTGCTGGCGCTGCCCGAGGTCGTTGACGAACTCGTGGCCCAGGATCTGGTACCCGGCGCACACCGAGAAGACGATCGCCCCGTTGGCGACCGCGCGGTTCAGCCCGCCGTCCCGCATCAGCCGCTCGGAGGCCAGCCGCTGCGGGCGGTCCTCACCGCCGCCGATCAGGTAGATGTCCCCGGAGGTGGGGATCTGCTGGTCGGAGCGGACGTCCAGCCGGGAGACGTCCAGCCCGCGCTGGCGCGCCCGGCGCTCCACCACCAGGACATTGCCCTGGTCGCCGTACGTGCTCAGCAGGTCGGGGTAGATCCAGACCAGACGCAGGCCGTTCTGGCTCGTGCTACGCATCGTCGTGTCTCCTCGTACGGGGGGTCAGTTGCCGACCCGGCGGCGCAGGTCCTGGAACGCGGTGTAGTTGGCGATCACCTCGATGCGGCCGGGCGGGGAGATCCGCACCGCCTCGTCCGCGTCGGCGCAGACCCGGAAGTCGAGCCCGGCGACCTCCAGGCGCACCGCGAGGTCCAGCTTGCGGTCGCCGATCACACAGATCGGGTGCCCGGCGAGCCGGGTGTAGTCCACGTCCCACAGCCAGGAGGTGTCGGTGCCGTCCGCGCCGCGCGCGTTCACCGAGAGGATCACCGGGGTGGGCGGCGGGTCGATCAGCGAGAACGTCTCCAGCCAGCCGGCCGGGTTCTTGGCCAGCAGCAGCCGCAGCTGGCGCTCCTGGAAGGTGACCACGTCATAGCGGCCCGCGACGGCCTGCACCTGGTACATCCGCTCCAGCGCGACCTGCGGGGGCACGCCGAAGGTCGCGGCGACGGCCGCCGAGGTGGCCGCGTTCGCCCTGTTCGCGCGGCCGGGCAGCTGGAGGTGGATCGGCCAGGCCGCGCCGTGCGGGTCCAGTACGTACTCGCCGTTCAGCGCCCAGCTGGGCACCGGGCGGCGGAAGCCGCACTCGCCGCACACCCAGTCGTCGCCGGGGCGCTGGAGCACCCCGCCGCACGCCGGGCAGGACCAGGCGTCGTCCTTCCACTCCTGGCCCGCCGCGACCCAGACCACATTGGGGCTGGAGGAGGCGGCCCAGACGATGAGCGGGTCGTCCGCGTTCGCGATCACCGTGGCCTTCGTACCGGCCAGGCCCTCACGCCACTTCTCGGCGAGCATCCGGGTCTCGGCGGCCCGGTCGAGCTGGTCGCGCGAGAGGTTGAGCAGCGCGATGGCCTTGGGCTCGGTGTCGCGGGCGACCCCGGCGAGGTACTTCTCGTCGACCTCGATCACGCCGTAGCGGGCGTCCGAGCCGCCCGCCAGGGCCGAGGTGATGCCCGCGGGCATATTGGCCCCGAGCGCGTTGGAGACCACCGGGCCCGCGGCCCGCAGCGCCTCGGCGATCAGCCGGGTCGTCGTGGTCTTGCCATTGGTCGCCGACACCAGGATCACGTCCAAGTGGTGCGCCAGCCTGCCGAGCAGATCGGGGTCGAGGCGCAGGGCCACCTTGCCGCCGATCACCGACCCGCTGCCGCGGCCCGCGGCCTTCGACACCGCCGCCGCGGCCTTGCCCGCCGTCACGGCCAGTTTGGCACGTGGCGACAGCGGCTCTGAGTTGCCTGCCATCGTCTCTCGATCCTCCTCGCAATACCGGCGCCGCACCTGCCCCCCGGGACGCCGGTGGTACGCCCCCTCCGCGCCGAATCGCCAGCCGGGAGGCCACGGTCGGGGATCAGCCTATCGAGATCCGGGCGGTGTCCCGAATTCCGTGGCCCCTTCCGGGGGACCGTAGGCTTGGCGCCCATGCGAAACGGCGCGATCCCGGGCAGCCGGGGGACGGTACGGACCCTGCGGTTGCTCGGCGATGAGGCGCTGCGCGCGCCCTGCGAGGAGGTCACCGCGTTCGACGGCGCGCTCGCCGGGCTGGTCGAGGACCTGTTCGCGACGATGTACGCGGCGGGCGGGGTGGGGCTGGCCGCCAACCAGATCGGTGTGGGGCTGCGGGTCTTCGTCTACGACTGCCCGGACGACGAGGACCGGCGTCATCTGGGGCATGTGGTCAACCCGCGGCTCGCGGAGGCCGACGGGGTGACCGTGCGGGGCGCCGAGGGCTGTCTGTCGCTGCCGGGCATCGAGTCGGGCACCCCGCGCTTCGACCGCGCGGTGGTGGAGGGCGTGACGATGACCGGGGACCCGGTGCGGGTCGAGGGCACCGGCTTCTTCGCCCGCTGCCTCCAGCACGAGGGCGACCACCTGGACGGCGGGCTGTTCCTGGACCGGCTGGACGGGCTGCGGCGGCGCCGGGTGCTGTGGGCGGCCCGCCGCGCGCCGTGGGCGCGCGAACGGGCGTAAACGGGGACGTAAAGAGGTAAAGGGGGCGGGGCTTCGGAACCTCGGGGCTTCAGAACCCCGGGGGCTCTAGAAACCCGGGGACTCTAGAACCCCGGGGCGCCGATCCGGTCGTCCACCAGGGCCAGCCTGCCCCACAGCAGATCGGTGAGGTGGTGCACCAACCGCTCGCGTGAGCAGGGCCGTTCCCGCAGCCACCAGTCGCCCGCCGCGTGCATCATGCCGACGATGCCATGGCCCCAGATCCGGGCCACCTCCTCTCCGCCGGGGCCGAGTTCGACCCGGTCGGCGATCACCTTGGCCAGCTCGTCGCCCATGCGGCGCAGCAGCGGGGCGGAGTGGTGGCCCACGTCGAAGCCCTGCTCCTGCTGCTGGCCGTGGTCGGCCGGATGCATCAGGAAGCGGTACACCTGGGGCCGTGCCTCGATCGCCACCAGATAGGTCTCCAGCGTGGCCGCCACCCGGCCCCGGCGGTCGGGCGCGGGGGCGTCGAGGGCATTGCGCAGCGAGGCGAGCAGGGCGTCGGTGTGGCGGACCGCGAGGGCGCGGTAGAGCCCTCCCTTGTCGCCGAAATGGCGGTACAGAATGGGTTTGGTGATGCCCGCCTCGGCGGCGATCGCGTTCATCGAGGCCTCGGGGCCGTCGCGCAGCACCACCCGGTCGGCGGCCTCCAGCAGCTCCTTGCGGCGCCGTGCGGCCGCCTGCTGCTGATGGTCCTCGCGCTGGCTGGTCCCGGTCTCCATGTCGTGGCCTCCCCGCCCCCTGACGTTTCACGCGTTACATGTATGGGCTTCGCGTATCTGCGCAACGTAACACCCGCCCGGGGTAAGGGGTTCGCGTGGCTGTGGAGTTGACATCTCCTACTCACCGGTAACACACTGCTGTTACCGTAGGTAACAGCAGATGCAGCAGGTGGAGGGGCCATGGCGGAGTTCTCGTTCGAACTCAACGATGATCAGAAGGCAGTGCGCGAGTGGATTCACGGCTTCGCCGCGGACGTCATGCGCCCCGCCGCCGCGGAATGGGACGAGCGCGAGGAAACGCCCTGGCCGATTATCCAGGAGGCGGCCAAGATCGGGCTGTATTCGCTGGACTTCTACGCACAGCAGTATTTCGACCCCACCGGCCTCGGCATCCCCATGACCATGGAGGAGCTGTTCTGGGGCGACGCGGGGATAGCCCTGTCCATCGTGGGCACCGGCCTGGCCGCCGTCGGCGTGCTCGCCAACGGCACCGAGGAGCAGATCGGCACCTGGATTCCGCAGATGTACGGCGACGCGAGCGACGTCAAGGTCGCCGCCTTCTGCTCCTCCGAGCCCGACGCGGGCTCCGACGTCTCCGCCATGCGCACCCGGGCCGTCTACGACGAGGCCAAGGACGAATGGGTCATCAACGGCACCAAGACCTGGGCCACCAACGGCGGCATCGCGAGCGTCCACGTCGTGGTCGCGGCCGTCGACCCCGGCCTCGGCTCCAAGGGCCACGCGTCCTTCATCATCCCGCCGGACACCCCCGGCCTGTCCCAGGGCCAGAAGTTCAAGAAGCACGGCATCCGCGCCTCGCACACCGCCGAGGTGGTCCTCGACGGCGTACGGGTGCCCGGCAGCTGCCTGCTCGGCGGCAAGGAGAAGCTGGACGAGCGCCTCGCCCGCGCCCGCGAGAAGGCCACGGCGGGCGGGCAGCGGCTGAAGAACGCCGCGATGGCCACCTTCGAGGCGTCCCGCCCGGCCGTCGGCGCCATGGCCGTCGGCACCGCCCGCGCCGCGTACGAGGTCGCGCTCGACTACGCCAAGACCCGGCAGCAGTTCGGCCGCCCCGTCATCGACAACCAGGGCGTCGCCTTCCAGCTCGCCGACATGCGCACCCGGATCGACGCCGCGCGGCTGCTGGTGTGGCGGGCCTCCTGGATGGCCGTCAACGGCAAGCCCTTCGACTCGGCCGAGGGCTCCATGTCCAAGCTGTTCGCGAGCGAAACCGCCAAGTCGGTCACCGCCCAGGCGGTCCAGATCCTCGGCGGCAACGGCTTCACCCGCGAGTACCCGGTCGAGCGCATGCACCGCGACTCCGCGATTTATACGATCTTCGAGGGCACCAGCGAGATCCAGCGCCTGGTCATCGCCCGCACCCTCTCCGGCGTCCCGATCCGGTAGGGCAGCCGCTGGATCGCCTCGGACTCACCTCGCGCCGAAGCGGCGTTTGCGCCGGGCGAACGCCGCCAGCAGGTCCCGCAGCTCGTCCGCCGTGAAGTCCGGCCAGAGGGTGTCCACGAAGAACAGCTCCGCGTAGGCCGCGCGCCACAGCATGAAGTTGGAGATCCGCTGCTCCCCGGACGTCCGCACCAGCATGTCGATGTCCGGGAGGTCGCCGTGCGGCAGGTGCCGGGTGAACAGCGCCTCGTCGATCAGGCCCGGGTCCAGGGCCCCGTCCGCCGAGGCCCGCGCCAGCGATGTCGCCGCACGGGCGATCTCCTCTCGTCCGCCGTGGTTGAAGCAGAAGGCCAGCGTCATCGCGCGGTTGTCGGCCGTCTCCGCCTCGGCCCGGCGCAGGGCGGCCAGGGTGGAGCGGGGGAGGCGGGCCTCGGAGCCGAGCCAGCGCAGCCGTACGCCGCGCTCGCCGTACGCGCGGAAGACGTCGGCCAGCTGGGCGGTGAGCCGCATGAGGGCGGCCACCTCGGCGCGCGGCCGGTTCCAGTTCTCGGTGGAGAAGAAGAACAGCGACAGATGTTCGACGCCCTCCTCCAGCGCCGTGTCCACCACGCGCGGCAGCGCCAGCACCCCCGCCTCATGGCCCCGGGTGCGGGAGAGGCCGCGCAGGGCGGCCCAGCGGCCGTTGCCGTCCATGATGATGGCGAGATGCCGGGGCGGCCCCGGGGCTTCGTCCTGGGGGCCGCGGGGGCCGCGGCACTGCCGTACGACGCTGGGCGGCGGGGCGGCGATGGACGCCCGCAGCAGCCGCTTGACCGAGGGCACCCTCCAGGCTCCGACCTCGAACACCCGCGCGTCCCTCCGCCTCGGCTTCCCCGGTGCCGTGTCTGACGACGGGGCGGGGCCGCGGGTTACCTACCCGGTGGCCGAACCATTCGTTTGGTCGGCACGGCCGGCCGGCTCGGCGACAGCCCTCATCATGGTTTCCGCGCGACGCCCCCGTGCACATCCGTCGTCCCGATGGGTGTCTCGGACGGCCCGGGCCGCCACAGCGGACAGGAGACGATACCGGGTTCGACCAGCTCCAGGCCGTCGTAGAAGCGGCTGATCTGCTCCAGGCCGCGCAGGACGTACGGGACGGCGCCGGTGTCGTCGTAGCCCTGCTGGGCCTCCTTGAGCGCCTGGTCGGTGTCGGTGCTGTCGTAGTGCACGAAGTAGCTGCCGGAGGGGAGCGCCTGCTGTAACCGGCGGACGATCGACACCGCCTCGTCGTAGTCCTGGATGTGCCCGAGGATGCCCATCAGCATCAGGGCGACCGGCCGGTCGAAGTCCAGCGTCTTGGCGGCCATCTCCAGGATGCGTTCGGGCTCGTGCAGATCGGCGTCGATGTAGTCGGTCACGCCCTCGGGGGTGCTGGTGAGCAGCGCCTGGGCGTGCCGGAGCACCAGGGGGTCGTTGTCGACGTAGACGATCCGGGCCCCGGGCGCCATCCGCTGGGCGACCTGGTGGGTGTTGTCGTAGGTGGGCAGCCCGGTGCCGATGTCCAGGAACTGGCGGATGCCGCACTCGCCCGCCACATGGGTGACAGTGCGGATGAGGTAGGCACGCGAGGCGCGGGCCATGACCTCGATGTTCGGGGCGACCTCCCGGTACTGGTCACCGGCGATCCGGTCGACCTCGTAGTTGTCCTTGCCGCCCATCCAGTAGTTCCAGATCCGGGCCGAGTGCGGCACGGCTGTGTCGATCTTCGACCACGCCTGCTGGTCGGGGCCGGGGGCGGACGAACCGTTGGTCATCGGTACTTCTCCTGCCGTACGTCATGCCTGCGAGAGGCTCCAACTTACCCACTCTGCGCGGGAGTTCAGCGGTTCCCGGCATAGCGGCGGACGGGTGAGCGAATCCGTGGCAGACGGCGGGCGAAGGAGGCCGTCTGGAGCGTCACCGGAGTCTCGCCGGGGCCCGGCTCGGCGCCGGGTCCTGACCCGGGGTCCGGTGGCGTTTCCTCGTCGACCGTGACCACCGGGGCGTGCTGGGCGAGGGTGCGGAAGGCCTGGTCGAACCCGGTCAGCGCGGCGTCGATCTCCGCGAGGTCCGCGGCCCCGGCGCCGCGCGCCGTCAGCCGGTCCTCCAGCACCGCCGCGGGCGCGGTCACATGGACGAACGCCCCGTCGCGCGCGGCCACCGCCTCCGCGAAGTCGAACGCCTGAATCCAGGTCACCCGGGAGTGTCCGCGCCGCAGCGGCCCGTAGACCAGCTCGCCGACCAGCCCCGCGTCCACCGCGAGCGCCCCGTCGTGCTGGAGCAGCTCGCGGTAGGGGCGGACCGGGTCGAGGTGCGGGAGGTCGGGGGAGGCGTGGGTGACGGCGAAGCCGTGCCGGTCCGCGAGCCCGGCCAGCAGCCCGTCCCGGCGGACGCCGTCACAGCCCTCGACGATCAGTGTGCGCCGCTGTGCGACCGCATGCTGGAGCTTCATCCCGTCTTCCCGTCGTTCCGGGGCGACCCGGATTGGATGGAGGGACGACACCGCCGCCCGCCACGGCGCCTTCAGTGTGCGTGGCGGGGCGACGGGGGCGGGAGTGCGCTACGGGGTTGTGCGGTTGTGCGACCGTAGTGGTTTTCGAATTGTGGCCCGTCAGGGTGTACGCCCGGCGCGCTTTCGGGGTCAGCGGCCGGGCGGGAGCCCGGCGGTGCGGGCGCGGGGCCCGGCGGCCCCGGCGCGGGGCCTACGCGATGAGGAAGTCGGCCACGCCCGCTTTGGCGGCCTCCAGGAAGGAGGCGACCTCGGAGCGGGTGTAGATCAGGGCGGGGCCGCCGGGGTCGGTGGACTGACGGAGGGCCA
This sequence comes from Streptomyces sp. NPDC005962, assembly GCF_040629205.1. Lineage (NCBI taxonomy): Bacteria > Bacillati > Actinomycetota > Actinomycetes > Kitasatosporales > Streptomycetaceae > Streptomyces > Streptomyces sp. NPDC005962. The sequence goes on from NZ_JBEXVE010000014.1 coordinate 169,826, forward strand.
CCCGGCCGTCCGGCAGCCGCTTGGCCTCGATACAGGTGCCTCCGTTGGACCCGCTCCAGGGCTTTTCCCAGCCCTCCGTGCCCAGGTCCGTGGCCGGCATCCCGGTGTAGACGGGGTCTGTCATCACAGCTCCTTACGCAGTTCGGCCAGGATGGTGCTGGTATCGCCGATCGGGTCGGCCTGGACGGCCATCCGGTCCAGGACCTCCAGATAGGCCCCGACCTCCTTCGGACGGTCCACATAGACCGCGCCGGTGAGGCTCTCGGTGTAGACGACGTCCGGCAGTTCGGAGAACCCGAAGCGGAAGTAGTGGAAGGGCCCGAAGGCCCCGGGGTGCGGTCCGGACGCGAAACGCATGATCTGCAGCCGGACCTTGGGCATCGACAGGGTGTCGATGATGTAGTCGATCTGGTTCCGCATCACCTCGCGGGGGCCGACGGGGCGGCGCAGCACCGTTTCGTCAAGGATGGCCCACATGATCGGCGCGTCCGGCTTGGCGAGCAGGCTCTGCCGCTGGAGGCGCAGCGCGATCCGGCGTTCCAGCTCCTCCTCGGTGTCGTTGGGGAAGCCGATGCGGAGCACCGCCCGGGCGTAGTCCTCCGTCTGGAGCAGCCCGGGGACGTAGTGCGGCTCGTACGCACGGATGACGGTGGCCTCGCTCTCCAGGCTGACATACGCACTGAACCAGTCGGGCAGTACGTCCCGGAACTGATGCCACCAGCCGGGCTGATTGGCCTCCCGGGCGAGGGCGAGGAAGCTTTCGATCTCGGGTCCACGGACGCCGTAATTCCGCAGCAGTTCCTTGACGTACGGGATCTTGAGGCCGACTTCCGCCTTCTCCATCCGGCGCACCGTCAACGGGGTCACTTCGATGGCCTGAGCTGCCTCTTCGAAGGAAACCTGGGCCCGCTCCCGTAAGTGCCGCAGTCGCTTGCCGAGGACCCTGCGTAAGACGGTGGGGGCGCCGCCGCTCGGCCGTGCCTCGCTCACGTCCCGCCTCCCGGAGTGGCTGTCATATGCCTGCACAGTGTGCCTGGACAGTGTGCCATGAGCCCGACGACACAGACAGAGCTATGCGGATCGTTCTGAAATTATCAGAACGATGGTTGCGGGGTGAGCGACTCACCACGCATAGTGAGCGGGTGACCCATCTCACCCTCCACGGCGGGGGCTCCCAACCTCCTTTGTCCACAACGTCGTTGACGCGGCCGATGAGTACGGCGGCGCGGCGCGGCGGGGAACCCGTATACCTCCGTGGCGCGTGCCGGGGAGGGTTACGGTGATGCCGGGCGCACAGCCGGGAAGCGGGCGCCAGTGCGCCCCGGCCAACGCCGCCCTGGCCGCGGCCCTCAAGGAATCCGGGTGCTCCTACGCCTCGTTGGCGCACCGGGTCAACGAACTGGGCCGCAGGCAAGGACATGAGTCGAACTACGACAAGGCGTCCGTCACCCGCTGGTTGCAGGGCGGACAGCCGCGCGGCAACACCCCGGAACTGATCGCCGCCGTGCTCTCCCACCGGCTCGGGCGGCCGCTGGTGCCCGCCGAGCTCGGCTTCATCGCCGACCGTCAGCGCCCCGTCGTCGCCAGAGCGCTGGCCTACCGGGAGGACGTAGCAGAGACCTTGCACACGCTCGCCGAACTCGGCTCCACCGATATCTCCCGCCGCAGCCTGCTGGGTGCGGTGCCCTTCGTCGCCGGAGCCCTGGTGACCCCACAGCGCGAATGGCTGCTGTGGCTGGTCGAGAACCAGGACACCCCCCGGCTCTCCTCCGTGGCCGATGGCGGCCGGGTCGAGCAGGTCCACGCGGCCATCAGCATGTTCGACGAGATGGACAACCGCTTCGGCGGCGGCCAGGTCCGCGCCAGCATCGTGCTCTATCTGTCGACCGAGGTCGTGCCGATGCTCCAGCAGCGCGGCGCACCGCCGCACGAGCGGCGCCAGCTGTTCACCGCGGCCGCCAAGCTGGCCGCGATGGCCGGCTGGAGCTCCTACGACAACGCCGAATACGGCCTGGCCCAGCGCTATATGACCCAGGCGCTGCGGCTGTGCGCCGAGGGCGGCGACCGGGTGCTCGGCGGTCAGATCCTGGCCGGTCTCTCCCATCTCGCCACCAACCTCGGCCAGCCGGAGGCGGGGGTCGAGCTGGCCCGGGTCGGCGTCGCCACCGCGAAGCACGCGGGCAGTCCGCTCGGCCTGATGCGGCTGCACGCCATGTCCGCCCGCGGCCATGCCGCGCTCGATCAGCCCCGGGAGGCGTCCAAGTCGCTGCGCGCCGCCGACGCCCAGCTGGAGGCGAGCCGGGGTGCCCAGCAGGAGTCGCCCTGGGTGCGCTTCCTGGACCACCACTATCTGGCGGCCGAGGCAGCCCTGTGCTTCCGGGACCTGGGGAACGCGGCGGAGGCCGAGAACTCGGCAGCCGAGTCGGTGCGCGCCAACGCCGACCGCCGTCGCCGCCAGGCGATCAGCCGCTCCGTCCTGGCCACGGCCTACCTCCAGCAGAACCGGCTGGACGAGGCCATCGGCACCGCGGGCGAGGCGCTGGACACCCTCAGCGGGGTGCACAGCGAGCGCTCGATCCAGGCGCTGCGCGACTTCCGCACCCGGCTGCGGCCCCGGCGGGGCGAGCCCATGGTGCGTGACTTCGAGCATCGCTCCCGGTCGGTGCTCGGGTCCGCGGCCTGACCTCGCGGCACGCGGCGGGCCCCCGGAGCGGGGGACCGGGGGGCTGCCGCGTGCACGGGCGCAGGGCCCAGAGGGTGTCGCCCGGTCCGGGCGACACCCCCTGGGTGTGTTTCGGGTATGGCGTCAGTAGCCGTTCGGGGTGGGGGCGTTCTGGGCCCGGTCCACGGGCAGATGCGCGCCCGAGACCCCGCTCGCGGCGTCGGAGAGCAGAAACGCCACGACCCGGGCCACCTCGACCGGGGTGACCAGCCCGCCGCACGGGACCTCGGCCGTGAACCGGGCGTATCTCTCGGGCTCCGAGGCGCGCATCCGGTCCCAGCGCTTGCCGGGGATGAGCATCGAGCCGGGCGAGACGGCGTTCACCCGGATGTGGTCCGGGCCCAGTTCGCGGGCGAGTGAGGCCGCCAGATGGATCTGGGCGGCCTTGGCCGCCCCGTACTGCGCCTGGGGTCCCGGTTTCCACCCGGAGATGGACGCGATCACCACCACCGAGCCGCCGCCGCACCGCCGCAGATGCGGTACCGCGGCCTTGACCAGCCGCGCCGCATGACCGACGTTCAGCTCCCAGGTCGCGGACCAGTCCCGGGCGTCCGCCTCCTCCAGTCCGCGGCCCCGTGCGCCCCCGGCACACGCCACTACGCCGTCCAGTCCGCCGAAACGTTCCGCCGCTGCCTGGACGAATGCCTCCAGCCGGTGCGGTGCGGTGAGGTCGAGGGCCTCGGTGAACAGCGCCCCGGGGTCCTCTCCATGTCCCGGCCCGGGCCCTTCCGTATATAGCGACGCCTCAAGAGTCCGCAGGTCCTCGGCCGTGCGCGCACAGGTGGCCACCCGGGCGCCGTCCGCGGCCAGCAGCCGCACGATCTGTTCGCCGAGTCCCCGGGTCCCCCCGGTGACCAGGACGCGCTTGCCGTCCAGGCGGAACACCCCGTTCACACCTGCCCCGCCAGGGCCGTACAGCCCGAACCACTACGCCCGTACAACCGGACAACCCCCATGCCCTCTCGCCCACCGGTCGGTTCAACCGTTTTTCTACATGACGGTGACCGATGACGCTCCGAGCTGCCTTCGAAGGAGGAACCATGCCGGTTTCCGGCACCAACCGCGACCGCGTCGACTCCGTCCGTGGCAGCCGGTCCAGGCGGGTCGGACGGGGGACGCGCACCAACCGCCACCGGCTCAGATGCAGCGCCGTCAGTCGCCAGCAAACGCCTACCCGTTCAACGGAACGTCAACCACCCCATGTGCCCGTATGTCATGAGAGTCCACAGACCGACGAGGACGGACACCGTGAGCCGATCCCTCCCAGGACTGCCGCAGCGGCCGGCACCGGCCGATGACGAGGACCTGGGGCGCGACCGCCCTGCCCTCGCGGTGTCCGTCAACCGCCACCGCATCCGGATCACCGGGCCCGAACCGTGCGGGGAGGGGACGATGAGTGCCCTCGTCACCCGCCGGCTCTTCCGGGCCGAATTCCCCGCCCTTCCCGACCGTGCCGCCGCGGTGCGGCGCATGGTCACCGGCCATCTGAACGAATGGCGGCTCGGCGCGCTCGTGGACGGCGCCGTCCTCGCCACCAACGAACTGTTCGCCAACGCGGTCGAGCACGGCAGTGCCGGCCCCGCCGACACCGTGACCATCACCGTCTCCCTGGAGGTCGCCGCCGGACCCTTCGGCCATGAGCTGCGGGTCGAGGTGGCCGACGGCTCGCCCGTCATCCCCATCTTCCGCAGCGCCTCGCCGATTGAGGAGTCCGGCCGCGGTCTCGCCATCGTCGACTGCCTGGCCAGCGACTGGGGCACCGAGCCGCCGGACCCGGGGGGCGAGGGGAAGAAGGTGTGGTTCACCCTGCCGCTCGAACGCGCCTCATGAGCCCTGTGGGCGGCACCGTGCAGACCGACGCGGCCGACTGGCTGCTGTCCGCCAGTGACGACCCCGGCCGGGTACGGCTCCAGTGGGCCAGCGGTGACGGCCTCGCCGACCTGCCGGTGGGCACCGTCTTCGACCTGGTCCGGATGGCCGACGACATCGGTACGGCGGTGATACAGGCCCTGCAGCGGCGCGACGCCGCGACGGGGCCCGTGATGCTGGCGACCTCCAGCCATGTGCTGACCTTCCTCGTCCCGCCCGGGGCCGCCGCCGAGTGGAAGCGCTGGCTGGCCGGGACCCCGTACGCCCGCCGCCGCACGGTCGCGGCGGCCGGGGCGGGCCGGGTGCTGCGGTGCCCCCGCCCGGGGTGTGTGCGGCGCGGGCACATCTGGCTGACCCGGCCCGGCGACGGCCTCACCGACAGCCGTACGCTGCGGGCCGCGCTGGAGGAAGCGGCCGAACGCTAGGCGGACGTCTCCCGAGCGGGCTCGGCGGCACCCCGCCGTATCCGCGCAGGTGGGGACGTAGCATCGTGTCCCGGCATGGACACCATCGCCCTCTGGGAACTGGCCGTGCTCGCCTGTGCGGCCCTGCTCGTCGGCTTCTCGAAGACCGCCGTCAGCGGGGCCAACACGGTCAGCCTCGCCCTCTTCGCGGCCGTACTGCCCGCCCGTGCGTCGACGGGCGTGCTGCTGCCGCTGCTCATCGTCGGCGATGTGATCGCCGTGTTCACCTACCGGCGGCACGCCCACTGGGCCACCCTGTGGCGGCTGCTTCCCGCGGTCGCCGTCGGGGTGGTGGCGGGCTGGGCGTTCATGCTGTGGGCCGACGACGCGGCGGTGCGTGTGTCGATCGGCGCGATCCTGCTGTTCATGGCCGCCGTCACGATGTGGCGGCGGCGTATGGGCGCGGACGCGGCGGCGGCCGACCGGCCGGACGGCGGCGCCGGGGGCGGGGGCGGGGGCCGGGTCAAGGCTGGTTCGTACGGCGCGCTCGGCGGGTTCACCACCATGGTCGCCAACGCGGGCGGCCCGGTGATGTCCCTCTACCTGATCTCCTCCGGCTTCCGGAAGCTTGGCTTCCTGGGCACCTCGGCCTGGTTCTTCCTGATCGTGAACGTGTGCAAGGTGCCCTTCAGCGTCGGTCTCGGCCTGATCGACCGCCACTCCCTGCTGCTGGACGCGGGCCTCGCCCTCTTCGTGATACCCGGCGCGATCCTCGGCAAGATATGCGTCGACCGCATCGACCAGCTGCTCTTCGAGCGGCTGGTCATCGCGGCGACCGTGCTGGGCGGAGCCCAGCTGCTGCTGCGGTGATCTAGTCCCAGGCTGCCCGGTGGGCCTTCGCGAAGTCGCGGAACGACCGCGGCTCGTGGCCCGTGATCCGGCGGACCGTGTCCGTCGTACGGTCCTCCGCACCGCCCCGGATGTCCTCGTCCAGGCCCGCCAGCACCGCCGCGAACTCCGGCGGAATCCCCGCCTCCGCCAGACTCTCCCGCAACACCCCGGCGGTCACCGGGACATGGCCGACCGGCCGCCCGGAGACCTCGGCCACGACGCGCGCCGCGTCGGCGTAGCCGAGCGCCTCCGGGCCGGTGATGACGTGGTCCGTGTCGTGCGGGCGGTCGTCCAGCAGGGCCCGGACGGCGACGGCGGCGATGTCCTCCGCGTCGACGAAGGCCACCCGGCCGTCACCGGTGGCGGTGACGATCTGCCCGTCGCCGCGGATGGCATGGGCCACCGGGTGGTCGCCGGTGAAGTTCTGCATGAACCACGACGGCCGCAGCACCGCCCACTCGGGCACGGTGTCCCGCACCAGCCGGTGCAGCGCGCCCAGGCCCGGTGCGTCGGCGGGGATCGCGGAGGAGCTGAGCAGCACCACCCGCCGTACGCCCCGGGCGAGCGCGGCGGTCAGGAACGGTTCGACGACGGGCACCGGGTCGGCCTCGCCCACGGGGGCGACCAGGTAGAGCCGCTCCACCCCGGTCAGCGCGGCGGCGTGGGTGGCCGGGTCGTACCAGTCGAAGCGCACCCCGTCCGCGCCCGCGCCCGCACCCGCTTCCGGGCCGGGCCGCCGGGCGGCCGCGCGCACCGCCGCGCCGCGCTCGCGCAGCATCCGTACGACGCGCGAGCCGGTGTTCCCGGTCGCGCCGGTGACCAGCACGGTGGGTTCAGCCATCGGTCCGGCTCCCCTCGGCGGCGAAGGCCAGCCCGTCGTTCAGTCCGTCGTTCAGCAGGAGCGGATTCCAGTAGTCCCGGTACGAGGCGATCTCGCCGTCCCGGACGGTGATGACGGCGACGTAGTCGATCCGCAGCGGGCGGCCGGTCGGGACGGCGACGGCGTCCACCGCGAACTCCACGATCAGTACGCCGGGGTCCGCGGTCCGGTGGACGGTCTCATGGACCACAGCCCGCAGATCGATGTGGTCGGTGTAGTCGCGCACGTACTCCCGCACCGCCTCGCGCCCCTCCAGCCTGCGCGGCCAGCCGGGCGGGGCGAACGGGAACTCCATGGTGCCGTCCTCGGCCCACAGATCCGCGAATCCCCGCATGTCGTGGGCGAGCAGCAGTTCCCTGGCCCGTTGGTACACCGTGACGCGGTCGTCCATGACGGGTTTCCCTTCGCATGAATGGACGGGACGGTTCCGTCCCGTCCACATCTAAACAGAACGGTACCGTCTCGTCCATCTGCTAGGGTCGGCCCATGCCGGAACCCACCCGCCCCTCCTCGCCCACCCGGCGCGCCCCGAGCGGCGCCGCCACGCTGCGCCCGGCCAAGACCGAGGCCATCCGCGCGGCCGTGCTCGACGAACTCGCCGAACAGGGCTACGGGCGGCTGTCGATGGAGGCGGTCGCCAAGCGGGCCGGGGTCGGCAAGAGCGCGCTGTACCGGAGGTGGCCCTCCAAGCAGCAGATGGTCATCGACGTCGCGTCCGAGCTGAGCGTCGCGATGGTCGAGCTGCCCGACTCCGGGTCGCTGCGCGGCGATGTGCTCGCCGCGCTGCGGGCGGTCGCCGACTGGCTGACCCATCCGCAGTTCAGCCGGATCGTCCCGGACCTGGTCGCCGAGGCGCGCCGGGACGAGGCGCTGGCGCGGGCGATGGCCGACACCATCGGCGGGCCGCGCCGCGCCCGCGCGGTCGTGCTGCTGGACCGCGCGGTGGCGCGCGGCGAGCTGCCGCCGGACACCGACCGCGAGCTGGCGCTCGATCTGCTCGCCGCGCTCGTCTACTGGCGGATCGCGGTGCGCGGGGTGCCGCCGGAGCCCGGCTATCTGGAGCGCACCGCCGACCTCGTCACGCACGCCCTGGCCGGGGGCGCGGGGCGGGCGTAGCCCCTGGGTGTGTTCCTGGGTGTCGTTCCCGGGCGCCGTTCCCCGTATGGGCCCGGAAAACAGGGCGGGGCGGGGGAGACCGCCGCATCATCCTGGGGAGGGCGATCCGTCGCCCGCGGGGCGACCGCGCCGCGCACCGGCCGGCCGACCGTCACCCGAGGAGCCCCCATGCCCACCGGTCTCTCCGTCCACATCGGACTCAACCAGGTCGACCCCGTGGCGTACGACGGCTGGAGCGGTGAGCTGAACGCCTGCGAGCAGGACGCGGCCGACATGGCGCGGCTCGCCGGTGCCGCGGGCTTCGAGGTCACCGGCCCGCTGCTGACCGGCGACGCCACCGCCGAGGCGGTCACCTCCGCGCTGGAGACCGCGGCCGGACGGCTGGCCGAGGGCGACATCCTCTTCCTCACCTACTCCGGCCACGGCGGCCAGGTGCCCGACCTCAACCACGACGAGGCCGGCGACCGGCTGGACGAGACCTGGGTGCTGTACGACCGTCAGCTGGTCGACGACGAGCTGTTCGGGCTGTTCGGCAAGTTCGCCAAGGGCGTGCGGATCTGGATGCTGTCCGACAGCTGCCACAGCGGTACGGTCGCCCGGCGGCTGCCCGAGCTGCTCAGCGCGGGCGAACTCGGCCGGCGCTTCAGCACCGAGGACCCCCGCGAGGTCGGCAGGCGGCTGCGGGCCATGCCCCAGCCCGTGCAGTCCGCCGTCTACGCGCGCGACCGCGACCTCTACGACCGGATTCAGAAGGCCCGCACCGCCAAGGACCTCGCGAAGATCGACGCCGAGGTGCTGCACATCTCCGGCTGCCAGGACAACCAGACCGCCGCCGACGGCATCGTCAACGGACTGTTCACCGGCACCCTGCTGGAGGTCTGGCGGGGCGGTGCGTTCCCGGGCGGCTACCGCGCGCTGCACCGGGAGATCGTCAAGAGGATGCCCCCGGACCAGACCCCGCATCTGGTCATGGCGGGAGCCGCGCGCCCCGACTTCGCCCGCCAGCGACCGTTCACCATCTGACCGTGGTGCCGGTATGACGACGCATGACCGTCTCGACCCGGACGGCGAGGCGGACCGGACGGATGGCGGCGGCGACGGCCTGGCCACCGCCGCGGGCGGGGTGCTCGACCTTCTGCGGGTCGCCGCCGTGGTGCTGGACGCCGAGGGCCGCATCACGCTGTGGAGCCCCGAGGCGGAGCTGCTGTTCGGGTACCGCGCGGCCGAGGCTCTGGGGCGCCGCGCGGACCAGCTGCTCGTCCGCCCGGCGGACCGGCGGGCGGCCGTGGACCTGTTCGCCCGGGTCCGGGCGGGCGACACCTGGGCGGGCGTCTTCCCCGTCCGGCGCCGGGACGGCTCCACCGTGCGCGTCGAGTTCCACACCATGGGCCTCCACGACAGCCACGGCGACGCGTACGCCCTCGGGCTGGCCGCCGACGAGGAGACCCTGCGGCGCGTCGACACCGACCTGGCCGTGTCGGGCCTGCTGATCGAGCAGTCGCCGGTGGGCCTCGCGGTCTTCGACACCGAGCTGCGGTGGCTGCGCGCCAACCCGTCGCTGCAGAGGATGAACGGCATGCCCGAACCCCTGGTGCGCGGGCGCCGGATCAGCGAGCTGCTGCCCGGGCTCGACACCGAGGCCATCGAGACCGCCATGCGGCGCGTCCTGGCCACCGGGGAGCCGATCCTGGACCAGCAGACCATCGGCCGGACCCCCGCCGACCCCGACCAGGAACATGCCTGGTCGGAGTCGTACTACCGGCTGGAGGACGCCGGTGGCCGGGTCCTGGGCATCGCCGTCTCGGTCATCGACGTCTCCGCACGCCACCGGGCGGCCAGCGAGGTCGCCGAGGCGCGCGAACGGCTGGCCGTCGTCGCCGACGCGGGCGTCCGCATCGGCACCACCCTCGACCTGCGGCAGACCGCCCAGGAACTCGCCGACGTGGCGGTGCCCCGGCTCGCCGACCTCGCCGCCGTCGACGTCCTCGACGCGGTGGTGCACCGCGAACCCGTGGCCCGGGTGCGCAGCGACGGCTCGGCCCGCTTCCGGGCGCTCGCCGTCGCCGCGGGCTACCCCACCGAGGCCGTCCACGCCGCCGATCCGGTCGGTGAGACCGCCCGCTACGGCCCGAACCGCATGATCGCCCAATGTGTGCGCGACGGTGCGCCGATCCTGCTGCCGCACACCTCTGAGCAGGACATACGCCGTATCGCGCGCGACGAGGCCGCCGCCGACGTGCTGCGACGCGAGGGCGTCCACTCCTACATCGCGGCCCCGCTCATCGCCCGCGGCGGCGTGCTCGGCACCCTCAGCCTGCACCGCACGGTCAACCCCAGGCCGTTCGACGAGGACGACCTGACCCTCGCCTGTGAACTGGCCATCCGCGCCGCCCTCGCCATCGACAACGCCCGGCTCTACGGGCGGGAACGCGACGCCGCCCTCACCCTCCAGCGCAGCCTGCTGTCCCTGCCGCCGCGCGACCTCGACGGCCTGGAGACCGCCTCCCGCTATCTGCCCGCCGTCAGCGCCGCGGGCGGCGACTGGTTCGATGTGCTGCCCATGAAGGACGGCAGGGTCGGCCTGGTCGTCGGGGACGTCATGGGCAAGGGCATCCACGCCGCCGCGATCATGGGGCAGCTGCGCACCGCGACCCGTGCCTTCTCCAGGCTCGACCTGCCGCCCGTCGAGCTGCTGCGCCACCTCGACGAGATCACCCGCAGCCTGGGGGACTCCATCGCCACCTGCCTGTACGCGGTCTGCGATCCCCGCACCGGCTACTGCGAGCTGTCCACCGCGGGCCATCTGCCGCCGGTCCTGGTCCACCCGGGCGGCGCCGCCGAGCTGATCGACACCCCCAGCGGCGCACCGCTGGGCGTCGGCGGTGTGCCGTTCGCCGCGGTCGACTGCGAACTGGCCGAGGGCGCGGTGCTGGCCCTGTTCACCGACGGCCTGGTGGAGAAGCGGCACGAATCGCTGGACGTCGGACTGCACACCCTGGTCCAGCTGCTGCGCCGCCACCGCCACGGATCGCTGGACCGGATCTGCGACCAGGTGCTGGCGGCGCTGCACGGGGCGCCGGACGACGATGTGGCGCTGCTGCTGGCCCGGCTGCGCGGGCGCTCGTGACATGGGTACGGTGGTGGATAAGCCGTAAATGACCAGAATTGAGATGGCCTTGTTCCCATGCACCAGCTCGCCCGCGCCACCACGGTCCTGATCACGCTGATCGCCGTCGGCCTCGGCGTCGGCGGCGCGGCCGGGGCGGGCGCGGCGCCGCAGCCGCAGGGCGGCCCCGAGCCGCAGGTCGCCGTCATCGGCACCGGCGGCACCATCGCGGGCGTGGCCAAGAGCCGGGTGTCCTTCCAGAACTACGAGTCCGGACAGCTCCCGGTGTCCCGGCTGGTCGACGACCTCAGGCCCGAGGTGAACCGGCTCGCCGACGTCACGACACGGCAGTTCGGCAACAAGGACTCCAACGACTACTCCCTCCCCGAATACCGGAAGCTCACCGCCGCGGTCGACGACGCGCTGCGCACGAAGGACGCGGTCGTCGTCACCACCGGCACGGACACCATGGAGGAGTTCGCGTACTGGCTGGACCTCACCGTCCGCAGCGACAAGCCCGTGGTGGTCACCGGTGCCCAGCGCCCCTGGACGGTCATCAGCTCCGACGGCCCTGCCAACCTCTACAACGCGATCCGCCTCGCGGCGAGCGGCCGCACCACCTGCTTCGGCACCGTCGTCATGCTCAACGACCAGATCCAGGCCGCCCGCGAGGTCCGCAAGGCCGACGCGCTGCGGCTCAACGCCTTCACCAGCGGCAGCAACGGCGAACTGGGCGTCATCGACCAGAACCACATCCGCATCGACCGGGCCCCGGCGCGCGTTCAGCAATGCGGCAAGCCGGGCTGGAAGACCCCCTTCGACCTGGACCGCATCGCCCGGCGGTCACTGCCGAAGGTCGACATCGCCTACAGCTACCAGGGCGCCGGGCCCGAGGCCATCAAGGCGTTCGCCGACGCGGGCGCGGCCGGTGTCGTCACCGCGGGCACCGGCGCGGGCGGCCTCTCCCCGGCCATGACGGAGGCCCGCACGGACGCCGTGAAGAACGGCGTGCTCTTCGCCTCGGCCTCCCGCACCGGCTCGGGCGCGGTGTACGACCCGCACGTACGCGGCGTGATCGGCGCGCAGGACCTGACCCCGCAGAAGGCCCGGATACTGCTGACGCTGGCGCTGGCGAAGACCCACAACGAGGACCGCATCCAGCACTGGTTCACCACCCTGGGCCCGGAACGCCAGGCGTCCCCCCGCCACTAGCTACTCGCCGGCTACTCGCCGCGGAATGTGGCGCGGTACGCGGTGGGGGAGACGGCCAGGGCTTCGCGGAGGTGCATCCGCAGGGACGCCGCCGTGCCGAAGCCGGCCGCTGTCGCCACCTGGTCCACCGGCAGGTCCGTCTCCTCCAGGAGCTGGCACGCGCGTTCCACCCGGCGCTGGGTCAGCCACCGTACGGGCGTCATGCCGACCTCCTCCCGGAACCGGCGCGAGAACGTCCGTACGCTCATCGACTCGCGCGCGGCCAGCTCCGCGAGGGTCAGGGGGCGGTCGAGGCGGGTCAGGGCCCAGGCCCGGGCCTCGCTCGTGGTGGAGCCGTGGGGCGCGGGGACGGGGCGGCGGATGAACTGGGCCTGGCCGCCGTCGCGGTGCGGTGCCACCACGGCGCCCCGCGCGACCTCGCCGGCCACCGCGGAGCCGTGGTCGAGCCGGATCAGGTGCAGCAGCAGGTCGATGCCGGAGGCGTCCCCGGCCGAGGTGAGGACGTCGCCCTCGTCCGCGTACAGGACATCGGGGTCCAGCTCGACCGCCGGGAACAGCGCCCGGAACTGGTCGGCGGCCTGCCAGTGCGTCGTCGCCCGGCGGCCGTCCAGCAGCCCGGCAGCGGCCAGGACGAAGGCGCCGGTGCAGATGGAGGCGATCCGGGTGCCGGGCCGCCGGATATGGGCGAAGGCCTCGGCGAGCGCGGGGCCGAGGCGGCCCTCGGTCTGGGGTTCGTCCTTCTCGTTGGCGGCCGGGACGATCACCGTGTCGGCCTCGGCCAGCGCCTGCGGGCCATGGGCGACGTTCACGCTGACGTCGGAGTCCGTACGCACCTCACCGGGCACCGGCGTACACGTCACGACCTCGTACAGCGGCTCGCCGGACGCCGAGACGGCCCGGCCGAACAGCCGGTGCGCCATGCCCAGCTCGAACGGCAGCATCCCGTGCCGCACGAACACGGCCACCCGGTGGCGGCCCGGGTGGGCGAAGACAGCCATGGCGCGATTCTCGCACCTCAGTGCTTGGCCCGGCTCGGCTGGACCCGCTTCGGCTCGCCCTTCATCTTGGGGTGCTCCGGCGGATACGGCAGGTCGCCGAGACCGTGCTCGCGCTCGTCCCGGTCGGCCAGTTCCAGCGCGGCGTCCAGCCGGTACGCGTGCTCGTCCATGTCCGCGTGCACATCGCCCAGCTCCCGGTAGCGCACCGGCATGGTGGCCAGGTCGAAGTCGCGCGGCCGGGCGTCGGGCACCTCCTCCCAGCGCAGCGGCGCGGAGACCGGGGCGTGCGGCCGCGGGCGTACGGAATAGGCGCTGGCGATGGTGCGGTCCCGCGCGGTCTGGTTGTAGTCGACGAAGATCTTCTCGCCGCGCTCCTCCTTCCACCACGCCGTGGTGATCCGCTCCGGTGCCCGCCGCTCCAGCTCCCGCGCGACCGCGATCGCCGAGCGCCGCACCTGGGTGAAGGTCCACTCCGGCGCGATCGGCACGAAGACGTGCAGCCCCCGCCCGCCCGAGGTCTTGGGCCAGCCCCGCAGCCCCAGCTCGTCCAGCACCTCGCGCAGCTCGCCCGCCGCCCGTACCGCGTCCCGGTAGTCCGTGCCCGGCTGCGGGTCGAGGTCGATGCGCAGCTCATCGGGGTGCTCGGTGTCCGCGCGCCGCACCGGCCAGGGGTGGAAGGTCAGACAGCCCAGGTTGGCGGCCCACACCACGGCCGCCGCCTCGGTGGGGCACAGCTCGTCCGCGTACCGCCCGCTGGGGAAGGAGATGCGGCCGGTCGGAATCCAGTCGGGGAGGTTCTTCGGCGCCCGCTTCTGGAAGAACGATTCGCCCTCCACCCCGTCCGGGTAGCGCTCCAGCGTCGTCGGCCGGTCCCGCAGCGCCCGCAGCACACCGTCGCCGACGGCGAGGTAGTAGCGGGCGAGGTCGAGCTTGGTGAAGCCCCGCTCCGGGAAGTACACCTTCCCGGGGCTGGACAGCCGCACCGCGCGCCCACCGACGTCAAGCTCCACCGTCTCTGCCATACACCAACGCTAGGTCCACTCCGCCCGCCCCACCTCCCGGCAGGCGCCCGGACCGTAAGGGCCGCACAATCGAAGGCATCATGGACCTTCCGGTGATGCCCCCGGTGGCACCGATGCTGGCCAAGTCGGTGGCCACGATCCCGCCCGGCATGCGGTACGAGGCGAAGTGGGACGGCTTCCGGGCCATCGTGTTCCGCGACGGCGACGAGATCGAGATCGGCAGCCGCACCGGCAAGCCGCTCACCCGCTATTTCCCCGAACTCGTCGACGCCTTCCGCGCCAGCCTGCCGCCGCGCTGCGTCCTGGACGGCGAGATCGTCATCGCGCGCGGCGGGCGCCTGGACTTCGACGCCCTCCTGGAGCGCATCCACCCCGCCGACTCCCGGGTGCGGATGCTGGCCCGGACCACCCCGGCGGGCTTCGTCGCCTTCGACCTCCTCGCCCTCGGCGACACCTCGCTCATGGACGCACCCCTCGGCGAACGCCGCGACGCCCTGACCGAGGCGCTGCGCGAGGCCGCCGACCCCGTGTTCACCGCCCCCTGGACGGACGACCTCGACGTGGCCCGGCAGTGGTTCGAGCGGTACGAGGGCGCCGGGCTCGACGGCGTCGTCGCCAAACGCCCCGATCTCGGTTACCGGCCCGGCGAACGCGTCATGGTCAAGGTCAAGCACGAGCGGACCGCCGACTGCGTGGTGGCCGGGCTCCGGTTGCACAAGTCCGGGCCGGTCGTCGGCTCCCTGCTGCTCGGCCTGCACGACGCCACCGGCCGCCTCCAGCACGTCGGCGTCTGCGCCGCCTTCCCGATGCGCCGCCGCCTGGAGCTGATGACCGAACTGGAGCCGCTGCGCATGGAGTCGGCCGAGGGCCACCCGTGGGCCGACTGGGCGCGCGAGGAGGCGCACGCCGGGAGCCGGATGCCGGGCGCGCCCAGCCGCTGGACCGGCGTCAAGGACCTGTCGTGGCTGCCGCTGCGCCCGGAGCGGGTGTGCGAGGTGGCGTACGACCATATGCAGGGCGACCGCTTCCGGCACACCGCCCGGTTCCGGCGCTGGCGGCCCGACCGCGAGCCGGGGGAGTGCACCTACGCGCAGCTGGAGGAGCCCGTCTCGTACGACCTGCGCGAGGTGCTCGGCACCTGAGCCGGCCAGCGGGTATCTAGCGTGTGGCGCCGCGCTGCTCGGCCATCCGCGCGAACCAGTCCCGCGCCGCCTCCGCCGCCTGCTCCAGCGCCCCGGGCTCCTCGAAGAGATGGGTCGCCCCGGGCACGACGTGCACCTCGTGCGGCGCGGCCAGCATCGCGGCGGCCTGCTCGTTCAGCCGCAGCACCTCATGGTCGTCGCCGCCCACCACCAGCAGCACCGGCGCGCCCACCCGGTTCAGCACCCCGCCCGCCAGGTCGGGGCGGCCGCCCCGGGAGACCACGGCCCGCACCCGCTCCGGCCGCTCCGCCGCGGCGGTCAGGGCGGCCGCCGCGCCCGTACTGGCGCCGAACAGGCCCACCGGCAGTCCGCCGGTGGCGGGGTGCCCGGCGAGCCAGTCGACCGCGGCCACCAGCCGCCGCCCCAGCAGCGGGATGTCGAAGCGGTGCTCCGCGGTGATCGCGTCCACCCGCTCCTCGGCGTCGGTGAGCAGGTCGAACAGCAGCGTCGCGAGCCCCGCCCGCTGCAGCACCCCGGCCACCGCGCGGTTGCGCGGGCTGTGCCGGGAACTGCCGCTGCCGTGGGCGAAGGCCACCACGGCGGAGGCCGGTTCGGGAAGCGCCAGATCGCCCACGAGCAGGGCGTCGTCCGCGGCGATACGGGCGGTCTCGGAGCGCATCGGCACCTCCTGCCGGGGGAACGGGGATTGCGGCGGGGGAGCGCGGCGGCCACGTGGGTTACGCGTGGGCCAGCAGCCCTTGGCGCAGCTCGCTGTAGAGCCGGGACAGCCGACGGGATATGTGCATCTGCGAGAAGCCGAGGATCTCGCCGATCTGGCTCTGCGAGAGCCCGGCGAAGAACCGCAGGTAGAGCACGTAGCGGTCCTGTTCGGATAGGTCTGCTATGAGAACCCGCAGCGATTCCCGGTTGACGACCCGTTCGAGCGCGGCGTCGTCCGCGCCGACCGTCTCGGCGAGCAGCCGCTCCTCGGCGCCCTGCACCGCGGCGTTGAGGGACAGCGGGGTGCAGGAGGCGCTCGCCTCCAGCCCGGCGCGTACGTCCTCCTGCGGCATGCCGGTGCGGGTGCTGATCTCCCCGACGGTCGGGGTACGGCCGCCCAGCTCCTGTTCCAGCGCGTCGCGCGCCGAGCGGGTGCGGGAGCGGACCTCCTGGATGTTGCGCGGGATGTGCAGCGTCCACAGGTAGTCGCGGAAGTGCCGCTTCAGCTCGCCGGTGATGACGGGGATCGCGTACGAGGGGAAGGCGTGGCCGAGGTCCGGGTTGTAGCGGTCGACGGCCTTCACCAGGGCCAGCGAGGCGACCTGGGTGAGGTCTTCCATGTTCTCGCCCTTGTTGCGGAACCGCAGCGCCAGACGTTTGGCGACCGGCAGCCACTCGCAGATGATCGTCTCGCGGAGCGCGTCGCGCTCGGGCCCGGACGGCAGCCGGGACATGCGCAGAAACGCGCCGCCGGTGTCGGGGGTGTCGTCGTGGCGTCGGCGGCGAGTCGCGGTTGCTGACATGGTCACTCGCCTCCGTGGTCCGATGTCACGGCCAGCCCGCGGCACAGCGGTGATGCGGGTGATGCGGTGAGGTCCCGCTCTCTTGAGGGCGATCGGTTTCACGGTCGGTTCTGCGGTCGCCACCAGGCTCGCATGCCCCCCAAGGTCGTGCAATTCGGCTAAATCGCCCTGCCTTTCCTGCGCCTTTGGGGGGAATTGCGACACCGGGGGATTCGGCGCCGGAGCGGTGGGTATCCGCCGGGGATGGACGCCACCCTTCGCCTCGCCCAGCAGCCCGAGGCCGACGCCCTGCTCGCGCGCAGCCCCCTGGCCCTGCTGACCGGGATGCTGCTCGATCAGCAGGTGCCCATGGAATGGGCGTTCACCGGCCCGTACACCATCGCGCGGCGGCTGGGCGCCGACGACCTGGACGCTCAGGAGATCGCCGCGTACGACCCGGAACGGTTCGCGGAGCTGCTGTCGGAGAAACCGGCCGTGCACCGCTACCCCGGATCGATGGCCAAGCGCGTCCAGCAGCTGTGCCAGTACCTGGTCGAGCACTACGACGGTGACGCGGCCGCCGTGTGGCGCGACGTCCCCACCGGCGCCGAACTCCTCAAGCGGCTGAACGCCCTGCCCGGCTACGGCAAGCAGAAGTCGCAGATCTTCCTGGCCCTGCTCGGCAAGCGGTTCGGGGTGCGGCCCGAGGGCTGGCGCGAGGCGGCGGGGCCGTACGGCGAGGAGGGCTCGTACCGCTCGGTGGCCGACATCACCGGGCCCGAGTCGCTGGACAAGGTGCGCTCGTACAAGCAGCAGATGAAGCGGCAGGCCAAGGCGGGCGGCGCCGGGAGCTGAGCCGGGTCAGGCCGTGCCCAGCGCGTCGCGCAGGGTGTCCACGGCCAGGGTGAGCGCGGCCCGTGCCGCATGGGTGTCGCGCAGCGCGTCGAGCATCAGGAAGTCATGGATGATGCCCTGCATCCGCAGCGCGGTCACCGGCACACCGGCGTCCCGGAGCTTGCTCGCGTACGCCTCGCCCTCGTCCCGCAGCACATCGGCCTCACCGGTGATGACCAGCGCGGGCGGCAGCCCCGTGAGCTGGCCGGGGTCCGCGCGCAGCGGGGAGGCGGTGATCTCGGCCCGCTGCGCGGGGTCGGTGGTGTACTGGTCCCAGAACCACTTCATGCCCTCGCGGGTCAGGTAGTAGCCGTCGGCGAACTGGTCGTACGAGCCGGTGTCGAAGTTCGCGTCGGTCACCGGGTAGAACAGCACCTGCTGGACGGGGGAGACGTCGCCGCGCTCCTTGGCCAGCAGCGTCAGCGCGGCGGTCATGTTGCCGCCCACCGAGTCCCCGGCCACCGCGAGCCGCCGCGGGTCGAGCCCGGCGCCCTCGCCGTGCGCCACGATCCACTGCCCGACCGCGTAACACTGCTCCAGGGCCACCGGGTAGCGGGCCTCGGGGGAGAGGTCGTACTCGGGGAACACCACGGCCGCGCCGACTCCGACCGCCAGCTCCCGGACCAGCCGGTCGTGCGTGTGCGCGTCGCCGAACACCCAGCCCGCGCCGTGCACGTAGAGAATCACCGGAAGGGTTCCGGAGACATTCGGCGGACGGACGATCCGCGCCTTCACCCCACCGGCCGGAATCCCGGTGACGCTGATCCACTCCTCGTCCACCTCGGGCTTGGGAACCTCCCCGGACTGCACCGCGTCGACCGTCCTGCGGCCTTCCGCGGGCGACATCTGGTACAGGTACGGCGGCTTCGCGGTGGCCTCGGCGAGCGCGGCGGCTGCGGGCTCCAGTACGGGGTGGGGCGGTGCGGTGCGCGGCATCTGAAGCTCCTCGACGGTCCGGGATTCGACCATCTCACCGCGCCCGCGCCCGCACCCTTCCGCTTACGCCAGCAGGGGGAGGAGTGGGTTTCGGCTCAGGTCAGCGGGCCCGGCGCCGGAGAGGGGTCGGGGACCGGATCGGGGCCCGGGGGCTGGGGAACCGGGTCCGGTGCCGGGCCCGGAGGCGGCCCCGGGGTGGGGGGCGGCGGCGGTCCGGGAACGGGCCCCGGCGTGGGCCCCGGCTTGGGACCGCCCGGCCCGGGCGACGGGGTCGGGTTCGGCGGCGCGGGGTCGGGCTGCGTCGCGCCGGCGGCGGTGGAAGTCGGGTCGGTGTGCCGTGCCACGGTGTCCTCCCAATGCTCGTGAGACGGTGGCCACGTCCTGTCTGCGGGGCGGGTGCCCTGCGGGGCGGGTGCCCGATTTCGCAAGGGCCACGCATGGCCCCGGGGCCTCCCACCGTACGCCGCGGGACGCCGTACGCGCCGTCAGTCCGTGTCCACGATCATGACCTCGACGCCCGCGGCGCGCAGCGCCAGGATCTCCTCCCGGTCGGCGCGGCCGTCGGTCACCAGGGTCCAGCCGGGTGGCAGCCGTATCCAGGTGTGGAACGGGCGCCGGCCGATCTTGGCCGCGTGCGCCAGCACGTACACCTTCTCGGCGCGCCGGGCCATCAGCTCCTTCAGCCGGGTCTGGCGCAGATCCGCCTCGCAAATGCCGTGTTCGGCCGTCACTCCGTCGGCGCCCAGGAAGACCCGGTCGAACGTCATCCGCTCCAGCGCCGCCTCGGCGAGCGGGCCCAGGAAGCTCTGGCTCAGCGGCCGGAGCGTCCCGCCCAGGCACTCGACCCGCACGGACTCCACGTCGGCCAGCTCCTGCAGCGCGGTGAGCCCGGTCGTGGCCACCGTCAGCCCCTCGGCCGTGCGCAGCTCATGGGCGAGGGCGCCGACGGTCGAGCCCGCGTCCAGCAGCACCGTCTCGCCGGTGCGGACGGCCGACGCCGCCCAGCGGGCGATGGCCCGCTTCGCGTCGAACGCCTCGCCGGTGCGCTGACGCAGCGACGCCTCGGGGTGGGCGACCAGGGCCATCGCCCCGCCGTACGTCCGCGCCAGCCGCCCGTCGGCGGTCAGCTGGGCGAGGTCGCGGCGGATGGTGGAGGCGGTGACCCCGAAGGTGCGGGACAGCTCCTCCACACTGGCGAGGCCCGTGGTCGTCGCGAGGTGGACGATCTGGTCGCGCCGGGCCCGCGCTCCCTGTACCGGCAATGTCACTCGTCCTTCTCGATCTTCTCGTCCTTCTCGATCTACTCGGTCACATGGCTTCAGCGGGTGGGCGAGGGCGACATCTCGGCGGCCTGCCGCAGCGCCTCGATCATGCTACCGGCGTCGGCCTTGCCGGTACCGGCGATGTCGAACGCGGTGCCGTGGTCGACGGAGGTGCGGATGACGGGGAGGCCGACGGTGAGGTTGACCCCGGCCTCCAGACCCAGCACCTTCACCGGACCGTGCCCCTGGTCGTGGTACATGGCCACGATCAGGTCGTAGTCGCCGCGCCCGGCCAGGAAGAAGGCGGTGTCGGCGGGGAGCGGTCCGCGGGCGTCGATGCCGTCCTTGCGCAGCACCTCCAGCGCGGGCACGATCTTCTCCTCCTCCTCGCCGTAGCCGAACAGCCCGTTCTCCCCGGCGTGCGGGTTGATGCCGCACACCCCGATCACCGGCTCCGGGGTCCCGGCCCGGACCATCGCGTCGTGGCCGCGGCGCACGGTCCGTTCGACCAGCCCCGGTTCGATCCTGTTGACGGCGTCGATGAGCCCGATGTGGGTGGTGACGTGGATGACCTTCACCGTCGGGGTGGCCAGCATCATCGACACCTCCTCGACGCCGGTGAGATGGGCCAGCAGCTCGGTGTGGCCGGGGAAGATGTGCCCGGCCGCGTGCAGGGCCCCCTTGTTCAGCGGCGCGGTGCAGATGCCCTGCACCTCACCGTCCATGGCGAGCCGGGCGGCCGCCCGTATGTACTGGTACGCGGCGTCCCCGGCGACCGCGGACAGCTCGCCCCAGGGCAGCTCGGCGGGGAGCAGCCCGAGGTCGATGATGTTGATCCGGCCCGGAGTGAACTCGGCCTCGGCGGGCGCGCCGACGGTGACGATCTCGCACGCGATGGCGCGCAGCCGGGCCGCCTGCCGCAGCCGCTCCGCGTCCCCGACGACCACCGGACGGCAGCGCCGCAGCGTCTCCGGGGCGAGCAGGGCGGGGACGATCACCTCGGGCCCGATGCCCGCGCCGTCGCCCATGGTGACCGCGATGAGCGGAAGCGGACCGGTGGGCTCCGGGTTCGTGGAGGGATTCTTGGGCGGCATGGACGGACCTTCCGTTCGGGTGTGGGGGCGCAGCGCCCGGACGATATGACGCAGGGAATCGGGATCACCGAAGCTGCCCGGGCGGGTCACGACGGATCGTCCGTCGGGAGTGCGGAGTTGTACGGCGCCGTGGTGCACCTGCCCGACGGGGTCGAGCCGGGTGATCGCGAGCGCGTCCAGGACCTGCCGCGCGGTCTCACCACCGGTCAGGACGAGGTCCCCCCGCCCACCGCCCGCCCCGAGCGCACCGGCGACAACCCGCGCCAGCGCCCGCACCAACCGCCGGGCGGGCGGGGGGCCGGGTGCCGCGCCGCGCGGACCGGCCGCCGGGGCGATGGTGACGACCGTGACCGGGGCGGTCGGCGGGGGCAGGGCGGCCATGGGCGGATCGGCCAGCAGGCCGGTGAGGTCGAGCGGGATGTGTACGGCGCCGTCGGCGACCAGTCGGCGCACCTGCTCGACGGCGCCCGGCTCGGCCGTACCGACGACGACCAGCAGGGGCGGGTCGGCCGCCGCCACGGCTTCGGCCGGAGGCGCGGTTTCCCCGCACGGTGCCGCGTCCGTCGTCCCGGGGCGCGCGGCGGTGCCGACGCGCGCTGCGGCTTCCGCGTGCGCGGCCGCCGCCACGGTCTCGGGGCGCGTCGCCGTGTCCGCCCGTGTGGCGCTGTCCGCCGTGGTGGGACCGGCGTCCAGCGTGGTGGGCCAGTCTGCCGTTGTCAGGTGGCGGCCCAGGGCCGTGGCCAGGCCGCCGGTGCCCACCAGGTGGGGGTGGGGGCCGTCGGCGAGGGCGGCCTCGACGATCGCGTCCAGGTCGGCGTCCGTCTCCGCGTCGCAGACCGCCACCCGGCCCGCCGCCACCGCGGCGCGCAGGGCGGACAGGAGGGCGGGGCGCGGGGCGCGCACGGTCGCGAGGGGGATCGGCTCGGTGGGGAGCCCGCCCAGCGCCCCGGCCACCGAGGACGGCGGGGACGTGGCCTCGGCGTGCCAGGCATCGCCCTCGTGCAGCGGCACTCCGCCGACGTGGACCACGCCCGCGCGCACCACGCGCCCGGCGACCGGGAGGGCGGGGGCGACGATCACGCCCGTGCCGTCCGCGGCCAGCGCGGCGACCTCGGCGGCGACATTGCCCCGCAACAGTGAGTCGATCTTCTTCAGGACCAGGGTGTCGCTCGTGGACGTGGACGTGGACGCCGACGTGGACACGGACCGCAGCGCCGCGCGCACCGCGTCGGCCGCGGCTTCGGCGGGGAGGTGGCGCGAGTCGAGATCCAGGACGGTCACGGCGTGCGGGTCCGTCGCGGCCGGTTCCTCGGGACGTGCCCCGGAAGGCCCAAGAAGGAGGACCTGACTGCGCGTTGTGCGCGATCTCAGTCCAGCGGCTGTCTCGGCGGCGCCGGACAGGTCGTCCGCGATGGCCAGCAGCCTCCGGAAGGGCGGTATCTCCACCGGTACCTCCTTGAATGGCCATGACAGGGGGAGCGGGCAGACGGCGGACACGCTGTCTCCGTGGTCTCGATGATGACACACGTTGCGCGAACCGCGCGAGAGGTATTGCGTAAAGCGCGCAGCCATGTCACGGTGACCGCCGCGACACCTAGAACCGCCGAGAGGTCAACGATGACCCGAATCCCTCACGCTACGGACGTCAGCCGCCGGTCCGTGCTCCGCCTCGGGGCGGGCGTCTCCGCAGGTCTCACCCTCGCCCCGCTCGCCGGGTGCGCGGGCCCCACCGGTGGCCCCGGTCCCGGTGCCATCAGCCTGGGGCTGAACCGTTCCCTGGTCAGCCTCGACAACAAGCTCAACCAATTCGACGCGGCCGTCACGGTCCAGCGCGCGGTCCGCCAGGGCCTGACCCGGATGGGCAAGGGGCTCCTGCCGGAGCTCGTGCTCGCCGACCGGTTCGAGATGACCGAGCCCACCCGCTGGACGGTGCGGCTGCGGGCCGGAGTGCGCTACTCCGACGGCAGCCCGGTCACCGTCAAGGACGTGGCGACCGCGCTGAAGATGTACTGGGGCGTCAACGGCTCGTTCATCGTGGGGCTCTTCCCCGAGCGGCCCGCCCTCGAACCGGTGGACGAGCGCACGTTCTACCTGCACACCAAGCGCCCCGTCCCCATCCTCGACCAGCTGATGGCCAACATCCTCATCAGCCCGGCCGCCAAGAACCGGCCCGAGGAGCTGTCCGGTGGCGTCGGCTCCGGACCGTACGTGGTCACCTCGGCGAACTCCGGCACCGGCGAGTACGCGCTCGCCGCCAACGACCGGTACTGGGGGCGGCACCCCGCCACCCCCCGGGTACGGGTCCGCTTCGTCCCCGAGGAGTCCAGCCGCGTGGTCGCCCTGCGCAGCGGTGAGCTGGACGTCATCGACACCATCACCCCCGACTCGGCCGAGCAGCTGCGCGGACTGCCCGGGGTACGCCTCGACCGGACCACCGGCACCCGCGTCAACCAGCTGTTCTTCAACTTCCGCAAGCCGCGCGGCCATCCGCTCGCCGATCCGCGGGTGCGCGAGGCGCTGAGCTACGCCATCGACGGCAAGTCCCTCGTCGACGATGTGCTCACCGGCTCCGCCCAGCAGGCCGAGGGCGTGGTCCCGCTCGCGCTCAAGGGCGCGATACGCACCGGTGGTTACGTCCACGACCCCGGCAAGGCGCGCAAGCAGCTCGCCGCGCTCGGCCACCGTGACCTCAAGGTGAAAATCATCTGGGAGTCGGGGGAGTTCCCCGGCGACACCTCGGTGATGGAAGCCGTCCTGGAGATGCTGCGCGCGGCCGGAGTCCGCGCGACCCTCCAGCAGTTCGAGCCCGGCGGCGACATCCAGCAGTGGCGGCAGGGCCGCCGCGGCGACTGGGACGTCCTCGGCAACGGCTTCTCCGTCCCCACCGGCCACGCCTCCACCAGCCTTCAGGGCATGTACGGCGGCACCCCGGAGAAGGAGAAGACCCGCGACACCTACCAGGGCTACGTCTTCCCGCAGATCGCCGACCGGCTGGCCGACGCCTCCGCCGAAACCGACGAGAAGACCCGGAACGCCAAGCTCGCCGCCGTCCAGAAGGAAATCTGGAACACCCGCCCCTGTCTGTGGGCCTTCGTCCCCGACGTGGTGCTGGCCCGCCGCTCCCGGGTCCGGGACGTACGGCTTCTGCAGCTCAACTCCTACGACCTCGCCGCCGCGCGCCTGGAGGGCTGAGCCGTGCCGCGCTATCTGATACGCCGCCTGGGCCAGAGCGTCCTGACCATCTTCCTGACCCTCTCCACCGTCTTCGTCCTGGTGCGCATGGCACCCGGCGACCCGGCCGCCGCCCTGGCCGGACCCAACCCCAGCAGCGCGGATCTCGCCCGAATCCGTGAACAGTTCGGGCTGGATCAGAGCCTGCTCACCCAGTACGGCGTCTTCCTGCGCGATCTGTTCACCGGCGACCTCGGGACCAGCTACTCCTTCCACGCGCCCGCCTTCGACGTGGTGTTCGACCGGGTCCCCTACACCATCACCCTCGCGCTCTCCGCGATCCTGCTCACCACCGTGGTCGCCGTGCCACTGGGGGTGTGGATGGCCCGCCGCGCCGACACCAAGCGCGAGCTGGGCGCCAATGTGCTGACCATCGCCGGACAGTCCATGCCGGACTTCTGGATCGGCGTCATGCTGCTGACCGTCTTCGCCGTGCTATGGCCGGTGATGCCCGCCTCCGGCTTCACCACCTGGAGCGGCCTGGTGCTGCCCGCCGTCACCGTGGCGTCCCTCCAGATGGCGCTCATCTCCCGGCTGGTGCGGCGCGAGATGGTCGCGGCGCTCAGTTCGCCGTACGTCATCACCGCCCGCTCCCGCGGTGTCTCCGAACGCGCCCTGACCTGGCGTTACGCCATGGGCAACTCGGCCATTCCGGTGCTCACGGCGCTCGGCACCCGATTCGCCGCGATGCTCAACGGCGTCGTGGTGGTCGAGGTGGTCTTCGGCTGGCCCGGCGTCGGCTCGCTGGTCGTCCGCGCACTGGAGACCCGCGACTACCCGCTGATCCAGGCGACCGTCCTGGTCACCGCCGCCCTGGCGGTCTTCGTCCAACTCCTCATCGACCTGGCCTACCCGCTGCTCGACCCGCGGGTACGCCTGGGAAAGGCGGCCTGAGAGATGAAAGGCGCCCTCGAACCCCCGGCCTCCACCCCCACCGGCTCCCCGGGCCCCGCCGGGTCTCCCGCTCGCGCCCAGGCCGCGTCCGGGCCCCGCCTCAGCCGGGTCACCGCCCGCGACCTGGCCCGCGCCACCGCCACCCGGCGCCGCCGCAGTGCGAGCCTCAAGCTGTGGGCGGGTGCGGTGTGCACCCTGCTGGTGGTGGTGCCCGTCGCCCTCGCGCAGGTGCTGCCCCTGTCCGGCGCGAACGACCAGGACCTCTCCCGGCGGCGGCTGCCCCCGCTGGCCGACGGCCACCTCTTCGGCACCGACCAGCTCGGCCGCGACCTGCTCTCCCGGGTGCTGCACGGCGGCCAGGTGTCCCTGTCGATCGGTGTGCTCGCCGTCCTCGTCTCCGGCCTCATCGGCATCGTCGCGGGCGCGGCCGCCGGATACTTCGGCCGCTGGGTGGACGCGATCGTCTCCCGGCTGCTGGAGGCGCAGATGTCGCTGCCGCTGCTGATGATGCTGCTGCTCGTCGTCGCCCTGTTCGGCCCGTCCGTCACCGTCATCACCTGCGTGATCGCCATCGCCCAGTGGCCCGAAGTGGCCCGGCTGACCCGCTCGCTGGTACTGGTGGAGCGGGAGAAACCGTACGTGGCCGCCGCCCGGGTGCTGGGGCTGCGCCAGGTCGCCATCCTGACCCGCCACATCATCCCCAACATCGTCCGCCAGGCGTCGCTGGTCGTCCTGCTGCTGCTCGCCCAGGCCGTCCTGCTGGAGAGCGCGCTCAGCTACCTCGGCGCCGGGCCGCAGCGGCCGTTCGCCACCTGGGGGCGCATCATCTCCGACGGCCAGGACTACATCACCACCTCCTGGTGGCTGGTGACCCTGCCCGGTCTCGTCATCGCGCTGCTGGTGGTCGGGGTCAACCTGCTGGGCGACGGGCTGCGCGACCGTACCCGCCGACGCACGACGGAGGGCTCCTGATGAGCGACGCGACGAGAAACGCGCCGCGTGACGCGATGAGCGGAGCGACGGGCAACGCGACGCGGGACCGGCAAGCCCCGCTGCTGGAGGTCGAGGACCTGCAGATCGAGCTGATCACCGACCGTGGCGTGGTCCGCGCGGTCGACGGCGTCGGCTTCACCCTCGCCGCGGGCGAGACCGTGACCCTCATCGGCGAGTCCGGCTCCGGCAAGTCCACCACCGCGATGGGCCTGCTGCGGCTGCTGCCCGAAGGGCTGGCCGTGCTCTCCGGCACCGCCCGCGTCCGGGGCGTCGACGTCGTCGCCGACCCCCGCGCGGCCCGCCGCATCCGGGGCCGCGGCGTCTCCCTCATCCCGCAGGACCCGATGACCGCGCTCAGCCCGGTGCACACCATCGGCCGCCAGCTCGGCGAGGCGCTGCGCATCCGCCACCCGGAGCTGTCCCGCGCCGACGCCCGCGCCAAGGGCATCGAACTGCTCGGCCGGGTACGGATTCCCCACCCCGAGACCCGGTGGGGCGCCTACCCCCACCAGTTCTCCGGCGGCATGCTGCAGCGCGTCCTCATCGCCATCGCGCTCGCCGCCGAACCCGAGCTGCTGATCGCCGACGAGCCGACCTCCGCCCTCGACGTCACCGTCCAGGCGGGCGTCCTCGACCTCCTGATGGAGCTTCAGGAACGCACCGGCATCGGCATCCTCATGATCACCCACGATCTGGGGGTGGCCCGGCTGGTGTCCGACCGCATCCATGTCATGCGCGACGGCCGCTTCGTGGAATCCGGCCCCGTCGAACAGATCGTGGAACACCCCGCCGAGGCGTACACCCGCGATCTGCTCGCCGCCGTCCCCACCCTGGGCCCCTGGGACGAAACCCCCGCTACCGCGTCCCCCGAGGAGGCGTCGCCATGACCACACCCCTGCTGGCCGTCGAGGACCTGGTGGTCGAATACCCGGTACCGGGCGGCGTGTTCCGCGCGGTCGACGGCGTCGGCTTCACCGTCGCACCCGGCGGGGCGCTCGCCATCGTCGGCGAGTCCGGCTGCGGCAAGTCCACCATCGCCCGCTCCCTCGTCCGGCTGCTGCGCCCCACCGAAGGCCGCATCCTGCTCGACGGCACCGACATCGCGACCCTGCCCGAGCGGCGGCTGCGACCGCTGCGGCGCCGGGTGCAGATGGTCTTCCAGGACCCGTACGGCTCACTGGACCCGCATCTGACCGCCGAGGAGATCGTGGCCGAGCCGCTGCGGCTGGCCGGGACGCGGTCCGCCGCCGAGCGCGGCCGCCGGGCCGCCCAGCTGATCGACCAGGTGGGCCTGCCCACCAGCGCCCTCCAGCGGCGCCCCGCCGAGTTCTCCGGCGGTCAGCGCCAGCGGATCGGCATCGCCCGCGCCCTGGCCAGCGGGCCCGAGCTGCTGGTGTGCGACGAGGCCACGTCCGCGCTGGACGTGTCCGTACAGGCCCAGGTGCTCCAGCTGCTGCGCGAACTCCAGGCCGAACAGAACCTCGCCTACATCGTCATCTCCCACAACCTCGGAGTGGTCCGGGAGATCAGCTCCGAGGTGGTGGTGATGCGCGGCGGGCGGATCGTCGAATCGGGACCGACCGCGGACGTGCTCGCCGCGCCCACCCAGCCGTACACCAGGACGCTGCGGCGCGCGGCGCTCGACCCGGCGACGATGCGGGGACGCAAGCCACGCGCCCTGGTGTCCGCGATCGCGACCGACCAGGGCCATGATCGTGGTCAGGACGACCATCACCGAACATCTGGAGCAACGCAGTGAACGCGCACGCGCAGACCCACACCACCTCCCAGGCGTCGCCCGGCGGGGTGACCGTGCCCGGGGCCCCGGTGCCGCTGTCCCGGCTGGTGCTGGGCACCATGACCTTCGGCGACACGGTGGACCGGGCGGGCGCCGAGGCGATGCTGGACACCGCGCTCGACGCCGGGGTGACGGGCGTGGACACCGCCAACGCCTACGTCGGGGGCGTCACCGAAACCATCCTCGCCGAGCTGCTGCCCGGCCGACGCGACCGGATCGTCCTCGCCACCAAGGCCGGGATGCCGCACGCCGACGCCGGTGACCACTCCCCGCTGTCCGCGCGCGGTATGCGCGCGGCCCTCGAAGGCAGCCTCCGCCGCCTCGGCACCGACCACGTCGACCTCTTCTACCTCCACCAGCCCGACCGCAGGGCCCCGCTGGAGGAGACGCTGGGCACGGTCGCCGAGTTCGTCGCCGAGGGCAAGATCCGCGCCCTGGGCGTCTCCAACTTCGCCGCCTGGCAGATCGCCGAGCTGACCCACACCGCCGACCGGGTCGGCGCCCCGCGCCCGGTGGTGGCGCAGCAGCTGTACAACCTGCTGGCCCGGCGCGTCGAGGAGGAGTACCGGGAGTACGCGGCCACCAGTGGCCTGCGCACGATGGTCTACAACCCGCTCGGCGGCGGCCTGTTGACGGGTCGTCACACCTTCGAGGAGGCCCCCGAGTCCGGCCGCTTCGGCGACTCCAAGCTCGCCGCGATGTACCGGAAGCGGTACTGGGACCCCCGGCTCTTCGAGGCCGTCCGTGACCTGGGACGGATCGCGGACGAGGCGTCCATCCCGCTCACCGACCTGTCGCTGCGCTGGCTGCTGGGCCGCGACGGCGTGGACGCGCTGCTGCTGGGCGGCTCCCGGATCGAGCACCTGCGCGCCAACCTGGCCGCTGCCACCGCGGGACCGCTGCCGCAGGACGTGGTGGCGGCATGCGACGAGGTGGGCACCCGGCTGAGGGGCCCGATGCCCCCGTACAACAGGTAAGCCGCGCCCCTTCCCGATCCGGGGGCTCCGCCCCCGGACCCCGTATCACCGCACACCATGAGGAGCCCGGCGACCATGACCGCCGACCATGACACCGCGATACCGCTGACGGACGGCCGGGTCCGGCCACGGCCGGGCGACCCGGCGCGGCAGGAGGCGTTCCTGCCCGCACCGGCCGTCCAGAACCACGCCGCCAACCTGACCGTGCTGCCCGGCGGCGACCTCGGCTGCGTGTGGTTCGGCGGCACCCAGGAGGGCGTGCCGGACATCTCCGTGTGGTTCTCCCGGCTGGCACCGGCCGCCGACACCTGGTCGGAACCGGTCCGGCTCTCCGACGACCCGGCCCGCTCCGAGCAGAACCCGCTGCTGTTCCCCACCCCGGCCGGTGAGCTGTGGCTGCTCTACACCGCCCAGCAGGCGGGCAACCAGGACACCGCCGAGGTCCGGGTGCGGGTGTCGGACGACAACGGGGAGACCTGGGGCGCGCCGCGCACCCTCTTCCCGGCCACCGGCGGGGGCGGGGTGTTCATCCGTCAGCCGATCGCCGTACTGGGCGACGGGCGGTGGCTGCTGCCGGTGTTCCACTGCGTGGCCACGCCCGGCGTCAAGTGGGTGGGCGACCATGACACCAGCGCGGTGATGATCAGCGACGACGAGGGCCGCACCTGGCGGGAGCGGCCCGTACCGGGCTCCACGGGCTGTGTGCACATGAACGTCCACCCGCTCCCGGACGGCACCCTGCTGGCCCTGTTCCGCAGCCGCTGGGCCGACGCGGTGTACCGCTCGTACAGCGCGGACGGCGGGGAGAGCTGGAGCGAGCCGGAGCCCACCGAGCTGCCCAACAACAACTCCTCCGTCCAGTACGTCCCGCTCGCCGACGGGCGGCTGGCGCTGGTGTACAACCACAGTAGCCGCGCCGACGCGACGGCCCGCCGGGTCTCGCTCTACGACGAGATCGACGACGAGGGAGCGGCGGGCGAAGCTCCGGCCGCCGCACCCGCGCGGTCCGGGGACGCCCCCGGGGCCTTCTGGGGCGCGCCCCGGGCGCCCATGACCCTCGCGCTCTCCGCCGACGGCGGCCGCACCTGGCCGGTACGGCGCGATCTCGACGTCGGCGACGGACACTGCCTGACGAACAACTCACGCGACCGGCTCAACCGGGAGCTGTCGTATCCCACCATCGGGCAGACCCCGGACGGCACGCTGCACATCGCGTACACGTACCACCGCCAGGCCATCAAGTACGTCCGCGTCCGGCCGGACTGGGCGGCCGATGCCTGAGCCCCGCCACCGGCACGCCGTGGTCACCGGCGCCAGCTCCGGTATCGGCGCCGCCATCGTCTCCCGGCTGCTGGACGAGGGGTGGCGGGTCACCGGTATCAGCCGTACGGCGCCGCCCCACGGACACGAGCGGCTGCGCTGGCTCCCGGCCGACCTGGCCCGGCCGGAGGAGCTGCCGGAGGCGCTCACCCCGATGGCCGAGGACGGCCCGCTCGACGCCCTCGTGCACGCGGCGGGCGTCCAGCGCTCGGCCCGGCTGGGCCAACTGGACGCCGAGGACGGGTCCCTCATGTGGCGCATCCACGTGCAGGCGGCCACCGTCCTGGCGGACGCGCTGGTCGACCGGGTCCGGGACGGGGGCCGGGTGGTGCTGGTGGGCAGCCGGACGATGACCGGCGTACCCGGCAAGAGCCAGTACGCGGCCACCAAGGCGGCGCTGACGGGCCTGGCCCGGTCGTGGGCGGCCGAACTGGCGCCGCGCGGGGTCACCGTGAACGTGGTGGCGCCGGGCCCGACGGACACCCCGATGCTGCGCGACCCGGGCCGCAGCCGTACCCCGCCCGTCGTTCCGCCGCTCGGCAGGCTCGTACGCCCCGAGGAGGTCGCCGGGCTGACGGCCTTCCTGCTGGGTCCGGAGGGCGGTTCGGTGACCGGCCAGACGCTGGTGATGTGCGGGGGCGCCTCGCTCTGACGCACCACCGGCCGGAAGGCCGTTTGGTCATGGCCCCGTCACGGAACCTCCTCTCCTTGTTCACCATTGGACGATCATGTGTCTGTCACGCTTTCGGGGTTCGAACAACGGTCGTAAATCGGTCGTGAATCGGGGAGAGGACACCACACATGACCCGTGTGACCCGCTGGAAATCCCTGGCCCTGCTGGCCGGTGTCGTGACGGTCGCCGTCACGGCGCAGACCCCGGCCACCGCCGTGCCCACCAGCACCGCGTATGACGACACGTACTACCAGGACGCGGTCGGCAAGACCGGGGAGCCGCTGAAGGACGCCCTGCACCAGATCATCAGCAAGGACGTCAGCAAGCTCTCGTACGACGAGGTCTGGGACGCCCTCAAGAAGACCGACGAGGACCCGGACAACTCCGCGAACGTCATCCTGCTCTACACCGGCCGGTCCCAGAGCAAGGACTCGAACGGCGGAAACCCCGACGACTGGAACCGCGAACACGTCTGGGCGAAGTCGCACGGCGACTTCGGCACCGCCACCGGACCCGGCACGGACATCCACCATCTGCGCCCGACGGATGTCTCGGTCAACAGCACCCGTGGCAACAAGGACTTCGACGAGGGCGGCTCGGAGGTGGAGGAGGCGCCGGGCAACCGCACCGACGACGACTCCTTCGAGCCCCGCGACCAGGTCAAGGGCGATGTGGCCCGGATGATCCTCTACATGTCGGTCCGCTACGAGGGCGGCGAGGGCTTCCCCGACCTGGAGCCCAACGACAAGGTCGACAACGGCAGCCAGCCCTACATGGGGCGGCTCTCCGTGCTCAAGAAGTGGAGCGACGAGGACCCGCCGGACACCTTCGAGAAGAAGCGCAACCAGGTCATCTACGACGACTTCCAGCACAACCGGAACCCGTTTATCGACCACCCGGAGTGGGTCGGCGAGATCTGGAAGTAGCCCGGCCCCGCGTCAGGCCCCCGCCTTACGCCCCCCGCGCCGCCGTCAGCAGTTCGGCGGTGCGGCCGGGGTGTCCGGGGCGGGGCTGCAGCGAGGGCAGCAGCAGGGTCCACAGATCGGCCAGATGGTCCTCGACGAGCCGCCGCCCGTCGAGGGCCTCGGACACCGTGTGCAGGCCGAAGAAGGCGCAGACGATGGACCGTGCGGCGGGCAGCGGATCGACATGGCCGGCCAGCTCGCCCTCGCCGTGGGCCCGTTCCAGCATGGCCCCGACGGCGTCGATCCAGCCGATGAACGGGGGCGGGAAGGGCGCCGCGATCAGGGAGCGCTCGGTCCACAGCCGGGCGCCTGCCCGCACCACGATGTCATCGCGGAAGGCGCGGGCCACCGCGAAGCTGAGCCGGACGAGCTGCTCCAGCGCGGGCACCTGGAGCCCGGTGTGCCGGCCGACCAGGGGCGGCCAGGTGGCGAAGTGTTCCTGCACCACGGCGAGGGCGAGCCGTTCCTTGCTGGTGTAGTGGAAATAAATCGCGCCACTGGTGTGACCCGAACGGGCGGTGATGTCGCTGATGCTGGTTCCGGCGTATCCGCGTTCGTCGAAAAGGGATGCGGCCGCTTCCAGAAGAGACCGGCGAGTTTGTTCGGCCCGTTCTTGCACGTGTTCGTCGTCCTTCATCAGCCGGTCGGGTGTGACGGAGTGAACTTAGCGGACTTTCGGCCGCCGATGGTGATGAGGACAGACAGGTCAAACATTATTAGTATTTTATGGTGATCGTTCGTGACGCTCGCGGCCTTTCGGAGCCGACCGGTCCCACCGGTCGGCCGCTCAGCTGGTCCCGCACCGTGGCACGTGAAGCCGTGCACCGGGTTTCGGTGGCCGAGGTGCTGCTCACCGACGTCCGTACGCTGGGTGACGGACGGTTCGAGGCGGCCGCCCAGTGGCCCCGCTCCCATCCGACGTTCCCACACGGCGGGGACGGCCTGCACCATCCGCTGATGATCGCGGAAACCCTGCGCGAACTGGGGATCTACATCCCGACCCGCTACTACGCCGTGCCCGCGGGCGCGCACTTCCTGATCCGCGACCTGTCCTTCCGGCTCGACCCGGAGACCGAACCCCGAGCCCCGCACGGGGCGACCGACATCACCTGCCGGATCGCCGTGACGGACGTCCGCACCGCACCGCCCTCCGGGCGGCTGGTGTCCGGGATGCGGCTCGACGTCGGCCTGTGGGCCGGTGGCCGGATCTTCGCGCGGGCCGGGGGCACCGCCCGCTTCCTCGACGGCACCGCGTACGCGGAGACCCGCTCCGCGCACTCGGGCCAGACCGCGCGGCGCCGACTGCGCGCCGCCGTACGGCCCTCGCCAGGGCAATTGGGCGTCACGGCGGCCCGGGACGTGCTGGTGGTGCGGGACGGGGGAGTGGTGTACCTGGACCCCGCCGACCCCCGCCACCCGTTCTTCTTCGACCACTGGAGCGACCATGTGCCGGGGCTCGTGCTGCTGGAGAGCGCGCGGCAGGCCGCGGCGCTGGCCAGCGGGGGGCTGCTGCTCCGCCCCCTGGCCTGCCGGATGAAGGCGATCCGCTTCACCGAGTCCTATCCGCCCGCCGTGGTCGAGTGCGTCTCCCACGGCAGAACGTGCGTCTTCCGGCTGCGCCAGGCGGACATCTGCACGGCCGTCGGTGTGCTCCAGTACGGCTGACCGCACACCTGGACGACGAACGTAACGAACGACGAACACAGCGAACGACGAACGCATTGCACTACGAACGCCCTGAGCGACGAACAAATCGCCGACGCCGAGTGACCCCTTGCTTACTCCGGGTCATCTCACTAACGTAGTGATCGTTATGTTTCGGGGCAGGCAATTCTTCGCCTGAACGACTTTCCACGTCACGCCCGGCATTCCGCGCACAGCGCGCCGCCCAGGAAATCACCGCGCTGTCCCCCGTGGTCACAGGCAAGCCCCTGCGTCGATTCCCCCATCTCTCCTGGAACGGCAGGCAGATGACAGCAGAAACGCTTCTCGCATGGACCCCCGCCGCCATCGTCTTCGACTGTGACGGCACGCTGATGGACTCCGAACGGCACTGGGAAAAGGCCCGCGAAGTGGTGCTCGCGGACTACGGGGCCGTCTGCGACGAGGAGTTCGCGCGGCGCACCAAAGGGCTTCACTACACCGAATGCGGCCGTATGCTGGCCGAATTCGCCAAGCTCCCCGACCTCGCCGACGAGATGACGCGGCAGCTGCTGAGCGCGTTCCGCAGACTGGTGGCCGACGACCCGGTCACCATGCCGGGTGCGGCCGAACTCGTCCACAAGGCGGCGGCGTTCGCACCGCTCGCCGTGGCGAGCAACTGCCCGCGCGACGTGGTCGAGGACGGGCTCTCCAAGGCCGGGCTGCTGCGCTACTTCGACCATGTGATGGTCCCCGGCGGGGAAGTGCGGCCCAAGCCCCATCCCGATGTGTATCTGGCGGCCGCCCGCCTGTGCGGTGCGGCCCCCGGCGACGCGCTCGCGGTGGAGGACTCCCACTGCGGTTTCCTGTCCGCCTCCCGGGCCGGGCTGAGGGTGCTCGGCGTGGGACCGCGCAAACCGGTCGACGAGCGTCCGCCGGTGGATCTGTGGGTCTCCACGCTCGCCGATCCCGACCTGCTCAAATGGGCCGATTCCCGGGTGGCTTGAGGCCTGGAGAGACCTGAAGGGACCGTGGCACCGGTCAGTCCATCTTCATCCCGTCGTGGGACGTGGAACCGCCCTGGGACTTCGACCCACCGTGGTGCATCATCGAGCCCTGCTCGATGGCCCCGCCGAGCTTCGAACGCAGTGGCTTGAGGGACCCCGAGGACTGACCGGTGACCGACCAGCGGGCGCCGACCAGATACATGCCCCCGTAGTCCTTCGAAGTGTTCAGCCAGTCCTTCTGGCCCTTCTCGGTGGCGAAGGTGACCATGGTGTAGCGGTCGCCCTTGCTGGACTGGCAGTTGCCCTGGCGCAGTTCGTCCGCCTCGGTGACGATGGTCGCCTTGCAGCCGATGGCATCGGCGATCTGCGTCAGGGCCGCCGGCTTCCCGGGCTTCCCCAGCTCCTTGGCGGCGTGTGCCTTCTCCTTCTCCGACTTCTTCCCGTCGGCCTGGCTGCTCCCACCGCAGCCGCTCACCACCCCGCTCGCGAACAGCACTGCCGCGCAGAGCGCGGTGGCACGAAGTGCGCGTGACACATCAACCTCCCGTCGACATCCGGCGGGGAGGCCCGGAGCGCCTCGCTTCCGGGCCCCCGCCGGGGTGGACCATCATGCCGTCTCTACTGGCCCGCCTTCTTGCCCTTGTCGGTGACCGCGAACCACGTGCCCTTCACACCCTGGCCGTTGGTGTCCCCGGGCTTCTTGTCACCGGCGAAGGTGTACAGCAGCCAGCAGTCGAAGGCGGCCTGCTTGCTGCCGTCGGGGCGCTTGAAGGAGGTGACCTTCGAGGCGTCCACCCCGGAGACCTTGGTGGTGTCGACGGCCTTGACCGGCTTCCAGGTGTTCAGGCACGCGGCGTCGACACAGGCCGTCTTCATCGGCCACGCGCTGTCCTTGTCGAACCGGTAGACGGTCATGCCCTTGCCGTCCACCATGATCTTGCCGAGGTCGGCGTTGTTGTTGACCATCAGCTCCAGGGCGGCGCTCCCGGCCTTCTTGCCGGCCGGCTTTCCGTCCGGGGCCAGCGCGTTCCAGGTGCCGCCCACGCCCTGGCCCTTGGTGTCGCCCGCCTTGGTGTCGCCCGCGTAGCGGTAGACCGGCCAGCCCTCCAGGGTCAGCTGCTCGGTGCCGTCCGCGCGCTTGACCTTGCCGAGCTTGGCGGCGTCGATACCGGTACCCGCGGTGGCGTCGTCGGCGGGCACCGGCGGCCACTTGGTGGCGCACGCGTCGTTGCAGTTGGACTTGGCCGGCTTGGGGGTGTCCTCGTCGAACCGGTAGAGGGTCATGCCCGCGCTGTCGGCGACGAACTTGCCGAGCTTGGCGTCGCTCTTGACCGCGAGCTGCTTCGCCGAACCCGTCTGGCTCCCGCCACTGCCCGCCGCCGCGCCGGTGTCGCTGCCGTATCCGCCGGTGGCGCCGGCCCCCGCGGCCGCCGCACCCGCACCCGCCGACGCCGTGGCACCCGCTGTCTGGCTGCTGCCGCCCACGGGCTGGACGTTCGCGCTGCCCGCGGAGGTGTCATTGCTGCCACACGCCGCCGTCAGCATGACCACTGCCACGGACATTCCCGCGAATGCGATCTGACGCCGCTTCTCCATGACCACTCCCTGCGAAATCCTTATCGGTGTCCGGCGGTGAAGGCGCCGACGTCATGTCCATACGGAGCCCGTGTCGACCGACGTTCAGACGGTTTAAAATTTGTCACCAGACGCAAAAAACGCCGGATGCGTGAGCGCACAGCAGTCGACGGCCGTTGAGCAACGGCCGTCGTGGCAGGGGGACTTCCCGTGCGGGCTACTCCTCGATGCGCAGCGCGAGCGCGGGACAGCGGCGCACCGCGCGCACCGCCTGGCCGCGCAGCTGGCGGGGCACGTCCATCCGGGCGGAGGACGGGTAGCCGTCGATGCCCAGTGTCAGCACGTCGGGCGGCAGGATGTCCGCGCACAGCCCATGGCCCTGGCACAGCGACCAGTCCACCAGGAGCTTCTCCGTCGGGCCCCGCTGCTGCCGGTCCGCGCGCGGCGGCGCGGACGCCGGACCGGGCGGCAGGGCCAGCGGCTGGGACTCCTCGGGCAGCGGCAGCACACCCATCGTGGGCCGCCCGCAGCCCGAGCCGAGCGCATGGGCCTCGAACTCCTCAGGAAACGCGTCCAGCGCCGTGGTCACGAACCCGGCCGTACCGTCGGGATGGCTGCACGCGCCCCGTTTGCGCACCGAATTGATGTACGCGCGCACATTGTCGATGGACGACTGGCCGCCGCCCCGCTCCACCTGGCCGATGGCGTCCGCGAGTGCGGGCAGGCCGATGAAGCACGGACCGCACTGTCCGGCCGTCTCGGCGGCCAGCCAGCGGGCCACCCGCGCGGTCTCGCCGAGCGGGCAGGTGTCCTCGGGGATGGGCAGCACCGCGCCCGCGCCCAGCCGCGCGCCGTACTTCTTCATGGACTCGCGCGAGATCGTGGTGGCGTTGATGGCCTTCGGGTCCAGCCACTTGCCGTGGTAGCCGCCCACCAGCACACCCTGGCCGGGGGAGAGCCCGCACAGCTCCAGGACGTAGGTCAGCGGCACCCCGGTCGGCGTCTCCATCACATACTTGCCGCCGACCGTCAGCAGCGTCGTGCCCGGTTCGGTGGGCAGCCCCACCGAGCGGTACGGCAGGGCGCCCATCCGCGCCGCGACGGCGAGCTGGGCGTAGGTCTCGGTGTTGGACAGCAGGGTGGGCAGCCCGCCGAGACCGTTCTCGCTGGACCGGATCTTCCGGCCGTTGGGGATGGCCGGGGCGCCACTGATGCCATTGATGACGGCGCCGCCCTCACCGGCCACGAACCGGTCGGGGGTGAGGGTCACCGATACCGGGACACCGCTGGGGCCGCGCTCGGCCACGGCGGCGTTGAGCGACTCCTCGACGTCCGCGCGGTGCACCGCGATGGCCACTTCCTCGGCGCCGATCGCCTCGGCGGCCAGCGTCGCGCCGTCGATCACCAGATGCGGGGTGTGCAGCAGCAGCGCGGTGTCCTTGAGGCAACTGGGCTCGCCCTCACTGCCGTTGACCACCACGTTGCACCGGCCACCCGCGCGTCCGGCCGCTTCGACGACCGCGCTGACCTTCTTGGCGAAGGGGAAACCGGCCCCGCCGCGCCCGCGGAGATCGATGTTCTCCGCGAGCGCGACGAGTTCGTCCGCCCTCAGGGCGGGCATGGTGCCGTGTACCGTCAGGTGGCCGACCCGGTCGAGCCGGTAGGCCTCGTCCAGCCCGGCGAGCAGCCGGGGCGGATCGACACAGGCCAGCCTGGGTTTTGTCTTGATCACCGGTCCCACCCACGGGAGGCACCGAGTGATGCGCCGTCCCGTCGGCCCGAGTCGGCCGAGCGCGGGCGCGGCACGGTGGGTGCGGCGCGCCGGGTGCGGCCTTCCTGAAGGCCCCGGGCGGGCGGATTCCTCACGGAGATGCCATCCCCTCGATCGTCGTCATGGCTGCGCCGGGCTGCGAGCCGCATCCACAGCGCGATGGCCACTCCGGCCAGAGCCGCGATGTAGCCGTAGGTCGCCCAGATCTTGGCCGCACGACCGGCCTTCAGACCATGGACCAGGGCGGCGCCCCAGGCGGGGTAGGCGCCCACATGGAGCGCCCGCCACCACCGGTACCGCCAGCGGGAGTTGCCCGCCGCGGCGAACGAACTGCGAACCGCTCCGGTCACCGCCGCGATGACGAAGAGGTAACCGGCAATGGTTCCGAGCCCGATCAGGACCGGCTGCTTTGCGTCAGCGAACGGTAGCACGATCGAAGCTGCGTTCGTATGGCTCTCCGCGACCTTCACCCAGATGTGAATGCCGAGGAAGAGCAGGCCGGCGATCGCGGACGCCCGGTGGATGCCCTGGGCGATGAGCCGGTGGTTGGAGTGCAAGATCATCTGGTCGGTCGCGGCGAGTCCCCACAGCACCGCCGCGGTCAGACAGACCAGGGCGAGTACCCCGGCGCCGAAGTCGAGGAACGCGAAGGTCTGGCTGAAAGCACCGGCGTTGTACGTCACGATGAGGGACAGCACGAGGGTCGCGACGATAGCGTAGATGCGGATGTTCCGGGACCAGCCGATACCGGGCTGGTCCCGCCGAGTCCGGCGAGCGGCTCGTCGTCCTCCAGGTGCTTGGCGTCCCCCGTGGCGCCCCTGTGAGGGAGAAGGCGTTTGGGACATGGACATGGAGCCTCCCGATCGCGCGTGTTCCGCGCGGATGACGAGATACGTCAAAGTCGTCTTGGGGGCAGCAGCTTCTCGGAACTACACGTGATCTCCATAAGATTTGTCGTAACGTGACAACTTCTCGTGTATGAACACTGCCCAGACCGTCTTCGGCTGATCCACTGTCATCCCGATGGCAAAGACCCGGCAAAGCACCGGGACCGGTAGGGGCGGGGGTCCTCTATGAGGTAGCGGAGGACCCTCGACTCCTCTTCCGGTCCGGACGAACCGGAGACGGAGGCAACCTCCACGGGTCCGACCGACCCCCCAACGGTCGGGCCTCCCCCCGGCAAGAACGAGGTAATGATGGGCGAACTGGTGAACCGCATCTGGTCCCGCCCCCGTGGCGAGTGGACCCGCGTGCTGCGCAATGAACTCCCTTCCCTGGCCGACGAGGTGGTTGAGAACCTCCGGCAGAGAATCCCGGGATTCGCCGACCTTCTGGAGAACACCGAGCGTGAAAAGGTCCGCGGGGAGGTCGAGCAGGCGATCCTGACCGCGCTCGGCCATCGGAAGCCGGGCGAGGAGGGCGCCGGAGCACTGGCGCTCTCCGAGGCTTCCCACGGCGAGGAACAACTCACCGACATCCCGCCCGAGCGGGCCCGGCGCGATCTGTTCGAGGCCCTGATCGGTGAAGTCCCGGTGTCCGAACGGACGCTGGCCGAGCTGTCCCGGGCGGCCCGCTGGCCGCTGCCGGAGACGGTCCAGGCCATCGCCCTGCCCACCCCGGGCGAGGCGCCGCCACTGGCCGCCGTGCTGGGCGACACCCTCATCGGCGCCGTCGGCGACGAGCTGTGCCTGCTGATCCCCGACCCGGACGCGGACTCCGACCCCGTCCCCGACCCGGGCGCGGAGCGGCTCCAGGACGGCGAGCGGGACCCGGACCGGGAAGCGCCGGTGGACGCCGGTGTCCGTGGCGCGCTGGAAGCCGCGCTGCGCGGCCGGACCGCCTCCGTCGGCCATGTGGTGCCTTTGAACGACGCGGCGTCTTCGGTCCGGTGGGCCCGGCGGTTGCTGACCATGGCCCCCGGCCGCGGCGGCCCCGACCCCCGGGTGCTCTTCGTCGACGACCATCTGTCGATGCTGCTGCTGCTCCAGGACGAGTCCCTCGTCCGGGCGCTGGCCTCGCGCTGGCTCAAGCCGCTGGTCGGGCTGACCCCCCGGCAGAGCGAACGGCTGCAGATGACCCTGCTGGCCTGGCTGGAGGGCGGTGGCGCCCCCGAGGCGGCCAAGGCGCTGAAGGTGCATCCGCAGACCGTGCGGTACCGGCTGCGCCAGATAGAGAAGCTCTTCGGCCCGGGCCTGCGTGACCCGCGAATACGGTTCGAGCTGGAGATGGCGCTGCGCGGCCGCAGGCTGATGGCGCAGATGGACCGCATCCGGCGCCATGCGACCCGGGTGAACCGGCGACCCCGTACCGGCGCTGCCCCAGGCGTCCGTCCGCTGGGTATCGCCCGGGAAGCACGCGTCAACGGACTCTGACCACACCGGCACACAAAGGACTGCCGGCCGCGGAATCGCGGCCGGCAGTCCGGTGCGTGCTCGGCGAGATGACGGAGACATACGTCACGGCGGCGTCCGCCGGGTGCGAGGGAGTGAGTGACTCATTTCCTCGCCCCGGCGGGCGCCGCCGTGGGATTCGCCGTGGAGTTCGCCGTGGGATTGCCCGTGGGGTTCGCCGTGCGCATCGCGGCGTTGAGACCCCGTAACTCCTTGTACGCGTGGGCGCAGAAGGCACACTCGGTCAGATGGCGCGCGAGCGCGTGGCCACGCACCCCGCCACGCCGCACCGAGGCGCCGATCATGGCGCTGAAGTGGCGGCAGCGCTCGTTCGCCGCGGACTCCAGATGGGCCTGCAGATACGACTCGCGCAGCCCCTCACGCGCCCGGAAGGCCAGCGAGGTGACCCCGCTGGGGGAGATGCCCAGTAACGCCGCCACGCGCTGCGGGGGTTCCTCCTCGACCAGGGTGTGCCACAGCACGGTCTGCCAGCGCTCCGGAAGTCTGCGGAAGCTGCGGATGAGCAGCTGACGGTCCTCCCGCGCCACCAGATGCCACTGGGGGTCGGCGGTGAGCGCGTGCTGCCGCCAGGACTCGAAGTCCGCGGTCAGCAGGATCTGACGCTCGCCCTCGCTCCATTCGAGCGCCGTATGACGCACGACGGTCAGCAGATACGGCCGCCACGGACCCCGCGGGCCACCGCCCGACCGGACGGCCTGGAACGTGCGGATGAACGCCTCGGAGGCCAGGTCCTCGGCGTCATGGAGCGCCCGGCAGCAGGTCCGGGCGTACGAGAGCGTCGCCTGGTGGTGGCGGCGGTACAGGATGTCGCCCGAGGCCGGGCTGGTGGCGCCCGAGGCGTACTCCTCCCTGAGCCTGCCGGTCAGTTCCTGGTCGGAGGGCGCGCCGGCGCCGGTGGCGGAGAGCCCCCGCACGCACGGACCGCCCGGCTCCCGGGGGGCGGGAAGGACCGGACGGTCTGGGGGGCCGGGGTGGCCGGGATGGTGCCCGGCGGCATCGTCGGCGGCCGCGTCACCCGCGCTCTGGTGGTGCGACGCAGCGCGGCGGGGGGGGGGGGGGGGGGGCGCGCGCGCCCGCGGGGGGGGGCGCGACCAACACGGGGGGGAATAAGA